>JAFUDL010000161.1 GCA_017459225.1 Kiritimatiellia bacterium | reverse complement strand
GGGTAGTTAGGTGGTTGGGTGGTTGGGTAGTTAGGTGGTTGGGTGGTTGGGTAGTTAGGTGGTTGGGTGGTTGGGTAGTTAGGTAGTTGGGTAGACCACCGCACCACCACACCACCACACCACCAAACCACTCATTCGGCATTGCATCATGCCCCATAGTTTTGGTATAATAACGGCGTTGACAACAAAGAGCAAAGGAGAATAAAATGTTTTCAGGTCCCTGGCAGATAGTGTTGCTTTTGGTGGTGATCGTGCTTGTGTTCGGCAGCAAGAAGCTGCCTGAGCTTGCGCGTGCGCTCGGCAAGGCGAAGGGCGAGTTCAAGAAGGGCACAGAGGAGGGCGAGCAGCTCCTCAACGAGGGCAAGGACAAAGAGCCCGCCAAGGTCGAGCAGAAGGCCGGCGAGGAGGCAAAGTAGTCCGCGCCGCGAGGTCGCGCATTGAACGACGTTCTGCGAGAGCGGCTTAAGTCCGTTCCCAATCGCCCCGGCTGTTACCTGATGAGGGACCGCCGGGGCGTGATCATCTACGTGGGGAAGGCGAAGAACCTTCGCCGCCGCGTGCTTTCGTACTTCCGCCCCGGTGCCAATCACGCGCCCAAGGTGCGTTCGATGGTGAACACTGTGGCCGACCTCGAGTTCATGACCGTCAAGAACGAGGCCGAGGCGCTGCTCACCGAGGCGAGCCTCATCAAGAAGTACAAGCCGCATTTCAACATCCTGATGCGCGACGACAAGCGCTACCTCGCCCTGCGCGCAAATCCCGACGATCCATTCCCCGCATTCCGCACATGCCGAATAGTGCGCGACGACGGCGCGCTCTACTTCGGTCCGTTCCCGTCCTCCCCCGTGGTGCGTGCGGCAAAGGACTTCGTGGAAAAGCGCTGGGGGCTGCGGGGCTGCACGGCGCTCGCGCCGGACAGCGAGACGCACCGTCACTGCCATGCGGACGTAGTGCGCTACTGCACGGCTCCGTGCGAGGGGCGCATCTCAATGGCCGACTACCGCGCGCGCTTCGACGAGGCGTGCGCGTTCCTGCGCGGGGAGCGTCCACAGGTGATCACCGAGCTCGTCGAGGAGATGAAGGGCGCCGCCGCGAAACAGGACTTCACGAAGGCCGCACGCCTGCGCGACACGGTGGGCGCGCTCAAGGAGATGACGAAGAGCCACTTCGTGCGGAGGCGCCCGGAGGAGACGCGCGCCGATGCGCGCCGCGGTCTCGAGGAGCTTGCCGCCGCGCTCAAGATGTCAACTCCGCCGCGCGTCATCGAATGCGCCGACATCTCGAACCTCTTCGGCACGCATTCCGTGGCGTCGCTCGTGGTGGCGGTGGAGGGCCTGCCCGACCGCCGCTTCTACCGGCACTTCAAGATCGAGACGGTCGAGGGCGCGGACGATCCGCGTTCGATGGCCGAGGTTGTGCGCCGTCGCTACGGACCCGATTCCACGCTCGTCGCGAAAAGCCCGCGCGCCGACCTCTTCATCTGCGACGGCGGCATAACGCAGCTGCGCGCCGCGCGCGCGGCGTTCGCCGAGATAGGCGTCACGGACATTCCGGTGGTGGGGCTTGCCGAGCGCATGGAGATCATAGTGACCGACGACGAACGTGGCGATGTCGTGCTTCCGCGCGACTCGCAGGGACTGTTCGTTGCGACGCGCCTTCGCGACGAGGCGCACCGCTTCGCGATCACGTACCACCGCAGCCTGCGCGAGCGCACCATCCGCGAGTCGGCGCTCGATGAAGTGCCGGGGATAGGTCCAGCGAAGAAGATGGCGCTTCTCAAGAAGTTCCATTCCGTCTACGGCATAGGAAAGGCGAGCGAGGAGGAAATCGCCGCCGTTGCCGGGGTGGGACCTGCAATCGCCGCGGCCGTTCTCAAGGCGGCGCGCGGGGCGGCAGGGGAACAACGGCATTGAGGATGAGTTTTCTCGCTCAAATTAGCCCATTTCCGCCTTTTTTGAAATTTTTAATTTTTCCCCTTGCAAGTCGTCCCGATTTTTGAGATAATATCTATTTGTTCGACCACGAAAGTAGAGTAAAAAAACATGAAAGTACGTAGTTCCGTTCGTCGCATCTGCGAGAACTGTCGCATCATCCGCCGCAAAGGCGTGGTGCGCGTGATCTGCACAAACCCGCGCCACAAGCAGCGCCAGGGCTAAAAGGAAGAGGAAAGAAAAACCATGCCAAGATTGATGGGTGTGGATATTCCGGGCAAGAAGCATACACGCTATGCTCTCCGGTACATCCACGGAATCGGGCCGAAGCGCGCGGATGACGTGCTGGCGGCGTGCAACATCGAGCCGAGCAAGAAGGCCGATGATCTCTCGCAGGACGAGATCCATGCGATAACGACGTACATTCAGGACCACTACCGGGTCGAAGGCGATCTGCGCCGCGAGGTTTCGCAGAACATCCGCCGTCTGATTTCCATTGGTTCGTACCGCGGCCTTCGCCACAAGCGCGGCCTGCCGGTGCGTGGTCAGCGCACGAAGACGAACGCGAAGACGCGCAAGGGCAACCGCAAGGCGTCCACGGCCGCGATTCGCGCCAGCGCTCCCTCGAAGAAGTGATTGAGGTAAGAAATGAGCGAAGAAAACATCAAGCAGGAAGCTGCGGCAGCACCTGCCGCCGCGGCTGAGACCGAGGCGGCTGCGACCGCCGCGGATGGCGAGGCTGCCGCTAAGAAGGGGCGTCCGCGCAAGTCGATTCCGCCGGGGATTGCCTTCATCCGTTCCACGTTCAACAACACGCAGGTTTCGATTGCCGACGCCCGTGGCGGTGTGATTGCGTGGAGCTCGGCTGGCAAGGCCGGCTTCAAGGGCAGCCGCAAGTGCACGGCGTTCGCCGCGACGATGGTCGCGCAGGACGCGGCGCGCACGGCGTACGCCAAGGGAATGTCCGAGTGCGAAGTGCGCATGCAGGGCGCTGGCGCGGGCCGCGAGTCGGCCGTGCGCGCCATCCAGGCCGCAGGCATTCGCGTAACCATGATCACGGACTGCACGCCCGTTCCTCATAACGGGTGCCGTCCTCGCAAGCGCAGGAGGGTTTAACCATGGGTCGCTATACAGGTCCCCGTTCAAAGATTTCCCGTCGTTTCGGCGAGCCGATTTATGGTCCCGACAAGGTGCTTTCGCGCCGTCCGAACCGTCCCGGCCAGCATGGCGGCAAGCGTGCGCGTAAGCTTTCCGAGTACGGCGAGCAGCTGCGCGAGAAGCAGAAGGCCCGTTTCATGTACGGCATGCGCGAGAAGCAGTTCCGTCTGTTCTTCGAGCGTGCTAAGTCCATGCAGGGCGTGACGGGCGAGAATCTGCTCCGTCTTTGCGAGACGCGTCTCGACAACGTGGTCTTCCGTCTTGGCCTCGCGCCCACGCGCGCTGCGGCCCGCCAGCTCGTGACGCATCGTCACGTGACGGTGAACGGCAAGGTCTGCGGCATTCCGTCCTACATCGTGCGCGTTGGCGAGATGATCAGCCTCAAGGAGAAGTCTCGTCAGCTCACCGCCGTTGGGCAGTCCCTCGAGCACCACAAGATCTCGGTTGCGTGGCTCTCGTTCGACCGCACGACGATGACGGGTTCGCTTTCGAGCCTCCCCACGCGTGAAGAGATTCCCGAGCAGATCGACGTGCAGTCGATCGTCGAACTCTACTCGCGTTAAAATGTCTGCGGGCTTGTCCCGCTAATCGTCTCTATCAATCTCAAGGGAGGTATCAATGCCGATCCGTTTGAGCCGTTTTGAAATGCCTAAGAGCGTCCAGAAGGACGCAGACACCGCGACCGCAACGTACGCCCGCTTCATCGCCGAGCCGTTTGAAATCGGCTACGCGCGCACGATCGGAAACTCGCTTCGCCGCGTGCTGCTCTCGTCCATCGAAGGATGCGCGATCAGCTCGGTGAAGATCGAGGGCGTAAGCCATGAGTTCTCGACCATCCCGGGCGTCGCGGAGGACGTAACGGACATCATCCTCAACCTGAAGCGCGTGCTGCTCAAGACGTTCACGCGCGAAACCACCACGCTCCACCTGAAGAAGGAGGGCCCCTGCGTCGTCACCGCCGGTGACTTCGCGGAGGAGAACTCCGTGGAGGTGCTCAATCCCGGTCTGGAGATCGCGAACCTTGAAGAGGGCGCGGTTCTGGACATGCAGTGCGAGATCCGCACGGGCCGCGGCTTCTGCCTGGCCGATGGGAACAAGACGCCGGACCAGGAGATCGGCCGCATTGCGATCGACTCGATCTTCTCGCCCGTCACGCGCGTGAACTTCCTCGTGGAGAACACCCGCGTTGGCCAGCGCACGGACTACGAGAAGCTCATTCTCGACGTCTGGACCGATGGCCGCGTCACCCCTGACGAGGCGCTGAAGATCGCAGCCGCCGTGCTGCGCCGCCATCTCGACGTGTTCGTCGACTACTCCAGCGTGGAGTCGCTCGACATCGACGAGACCGAAAAGAAGAGCTCCGACGAACGCGAGCACCTGCGCAAGCTGGTGAACATGTCCGTCAACGAGATCGAGCTTTCGGTGCGCGCCGCGAACTGCCTCAACAACGCCAACATCACGTCGGTGGGCGAGCTCGCCCAGAAGACCGAGGCGGACATGCTCAAGTACCGCAACTTCGGCAAGAAGTCCTTGACGGAAATCAAGGAGAAGCTGAAGGACCTCGGCCTGTGCCTCGGCTACAAGTTCGATCCCGACCTGCTCGAAACAAAGAAGTAAGGAAGTTTTCCCATGCGTCATCAGAGAGTAATGAAGAAGTTCGGCCGCTCGTCAGCGCACCGCAAGGCCCTCATGAAGAGCCTTGTGACGAATCTGATCCTCGCCGAATCCATCAAGACCACGCTCCCCAAGGCCAAGGAGGCCCGCAAGGACGCCGACCACATGGTCACGATCGCCCGCAGGGGCCTCGCGGCCGCCGCGGCGGAGAAGCCGAAACCCGAAGCGCTTCTCGCGGCTCGCCGTCTCGCGGCGTCCCGCCTGCAGCAGCCCAAGGCCGTGCAGAAGCTGTTCGACAAGATCGCGCCCGCGATGAAGGACCGCAACGGCGGCTACACGCGCATCATCAAGCTCGGCGCCCGCAAGGGCGACGCCGCCGAGATGTGCATTCTCCAGTGGGTGACCGCGCCTGAGGCCGTCGACAAGAAGCCTGCGGCCGAAGAGGCCCCCGCCGCCGAAGCGCCGGCTGCCGAAGAGGCCAAGTGAGAGCCTACACCAGAACGGGCGACTCGGGAGAGTCCTCCGTCAAAGGCGGGCGCGTCCGAAAGGATGCGCTCGTTTTTGACGTTCTAGGAGACCTCGACGAACTCAACTCGTGGCTCGGCGTTGTGCGCACAACTCCTTGCGCCGCAATGGCGCCGGATGGCGGCGCCGCGTTCGACCCCGCTTTCTTCGTCCGTCTTCAGCGCAACGTTGTGTCGCTTTCGGCAAACATCGCAGGCTACGCCGAGTTCCCGTACGAAGTCGATTTCGTGCCGCTTCTCGAGGCCGAGACCGACCGTCTTTCGCCGCCCAATGCGGCGCCGTTCGCCTTCTGCGTACCGGATGGCTTCGTGCACCTGGCGCGCGCCGTGTGCCGCCGCGCCGAGCGTTCGCTCGTGCGCTTCTCACCCGGTCATCCAGGCATTCCATTTCTCAACAGGCTTTCGGCATATCTCTTCGCCCTTGCCTGCACCATAAGTTCGGCGTCATGAAGAAACTTGCCTTTGCGGTATGCGCGCTGCTTCTCGCGGCGTTGGCAGGATGTTCCACAACGCTTGTGCGGAGCGAGCCCATTCCCGTCAGGATCGGCGGCGCGGAGGTGCAGATGACGCGCGTTGTGGAGACGCTTCTTTCGATGAAGGGCGTTCGCGTGCAGGCGTTGAACGGCGCGTGGAAGGACCATGCGCTCCAGGCGCAGTGCGTGATGAAGGGCGATGGCGAGAAGCTCACTGTCGTCTTCCTGGCGCCGCAGATTCGACTTGTTACGATAAACGTGGAGAGGCCGCATGCTCTTAGGTGCGAGCGCGCGCCGCAGATTCCGAGCGCGTTCGAGCCGGAGAATGCTCTCCTCGATCTTGCATTCGTGAATCTGCCCGTTGACGAACTGCGCCGCTTGCTTGCGCCCGCGCTGCGCGTGGAGGAGAATGCCGACGGTGCGCGCCGTCTTCTCTCGCGCGATGGCGCGCTGCTTGCGGAGCTTTCTCCTGCAGGCGCGGACGGCATTCGCAGGTTCAGAAACGCAGTCTACGGCTACGAATACGAAATACGCGACATATCGCAGAATTGACTATTCGCGTTCACTTGCTCGTTTGCATCACGCGGTTTGTGAGTGACGAGGTCGACGGCGGAGGGGTGGGCATGAATATGCGCAGCAGCTCCTCTTCGGAAAGGGGCGTTTCGCCAACTTCGTGTATGTGGCGCGAGAGAACATGGAACTCGCGCGCCTTCTTGCCCTTGAGCTCTTCGATGGCCGGGCGCATCTGCTTCCATGAGCGGCGCGGCGGGCACTGGGGAAGAATTATCACCGCCTTTTCGCTGTGCGCCTGAACATATTCCAGAAGAGGGAAGAGCGATGGCGTGGTAAGCTGGCGCGCGTTGTCCGAACCGGTCGCGTCGCGCCCGTGGAGCATTATCACCAGCGTTGCGGGCCCGGGCTTGCGGCTGTTCACGGCGATTTGTCTGTAGCTGACCGTCACGCCGTTCGTGGAGGCGAACCGGAAGCGCTGGGAGGCGGGCGGTTCGGGGCTCGAGGCAAGCATCTCGAGCATGCCCGATGTGCGGGCCGTCTCGCGCTTCGCGGCGTCGTCTTCGCCTGTGCGGCGCAGGAAGGCGGCGTATGTCACGCGCAGCCGCAGCACGGCGGAGACCACGTCGGGCATGTTCGGATAGCGCGCGAGAAGCCTGTCGGCGCGTTCCAGGGCGGCCATCACCTCTCCGCGTTCCGCGCCGCGCAGCGTCTTGATCGTGCGCAGTCTGCTCTCCACGAGGTCGACGAGGGCGAGGCCGTATTCGGGACGGTCTGGATACTCGCGCGCGAGGCGGTTGAGGATCTGGGTGGCGCTTGCCTTTGCGCGTGTGACGCTGTTGGAGGCGGAAAGGAAAGGGGCCTGTCCGAGAAGGGCGGCGTACTGGTAGCGGTAGTCTGGATTGTTCGGAGCGGCCTTGAGAAGGTCGGTGATGATGTAGTAGGCGCGCTGAAGATTCTCGGTGTCGGTCTCTTTCGGCTTGTCGGGCGTGAGTTCGCGGATGGCCTGCACTGCCGCATAGCGGTCGGCAGGATATGGGGATCGGGTGAACGCCTCCGCGACGTCGCGGAAGATCTGTTCGGCCTCGTCGTCCTTGCCCTGTCGGCGCAGCGAGTTCGCGAGGAGGATTCGCGCATCGGCGTCCGGCAGATTCTCCACCACCTGGCGGAACGCCTTCTCGGCGAGGAAGTAGTTGCCCGTGCGGTATGCGCATGTGCCTAGAACGCGGTTCGCCTCGGCGATCTTCGCGGGGGGCAGGTCGCGTCGGCGGGCTAGTTCGCCGTAGTAGGGAAGAAGTTCGGTGAGAAGTTCGGTGTCGCGGCGCGTGGGCGTTTGACGCTCCACGTGGGCGAACACGCCGGAGAGCGCCGCGCTTGCGAGCATGGCGTTGCGTTCTGCGCGGTCGAGCGCGGCGTTTGTCCTGACGTATCCGGTGGCAAGCGCGGCGACTGCGGCGATGGCGCATGCGGCGGCGAGCGAGGTGAGCGCGGCGATTGCGGGCTTGCGGCGTATCCACAGAACGAGGCGGCGCCCCATGGGAGCGGGAGCGGCGCTCACGGGCTCGTGGTCGATGAACCGGCGCAGATCCTCGCATAGGTCGAGCATCGAGGGATATCGGTCCTTGGCGCTGAACGAGATGCACTTGTTCACGATCGCCGCGAGGTCCGGCTCTTTGCATGTGAGGGGCGGAAGAGGCCCCTTGCATATCCTGCGGAAGAGGGCGTTGGACGAGCGTTCCTTCAGGACGGGGCGGCGGGCGATCAGCTCGTAGAGGGTCACGCCCAGCGCATACTGGTCGCCCGCGAAGGAGCTTACGCCATGCAGCAGGCGTTCGGCAGGCATGTAGCGCAGGGTGCCGTTCTGGGCGTCGGCGCGCGCGACAGATGTGCGGCCGTCTTCAAGGACGCACGCGAGGCCGAAGTCGGCAACGTGCACCGTTCCCTCTGCGTCGATGATGAGGTTCGACGGCTTGATGTCGCGGTGCATCACCTGGCAGCGGTGGGCATAGGCGAGGGCGGTTGCGGCCTGGAGTCCGGCGGACGCGATTTCGCGCAGGTTCTTGAACGCGTGCTTGTCGAGCCGTTCGCCGTCCACGATTTCCATCGCGTAGTAGCACGTGCCGGCGCTCTGGCCGGCGCCGATCACCTTTACGATGTTTGGGTGGTGCAGCATGGCGACGATGCGCGCTTCGGCCTCGAACTGGTTGCGGCGCGTTGCGTTGGCGACTAGCGAGGGCGCGAGCACCTTCACGGCCACGCGGCGGTCGAGCGATATCTGGCGCGCCTCGAAAACAACGCCCATGCCGCCGCTTCCGATCTTGCGTTCGAGGCGGAAGTCGGAGCCGGGAAGCTCGGGCAGTTCGTCCTTGGGCGCCACGGAGCGTCCACGGGCGGCGTCGCCTGCGCGTTCGAGGTCGCGGAGAAGCGGAAGTATCTCGAGAAGTTCGGCGGAGTGCGTGGGATGCGCGGCTGCGAATGCGGCAACGTCGGGCGCGTCGCCGAGGTGGCAGTGGTCGAGGTAGAGGTCGACCAGCTGCTCAAGAGTGGGGTCGGATTCCGTCATGAGCGGAACTCCGTGTATTCCACAAGCCGCGCCTTGAGGCGCTGGAGGGCGCGCACGTAGCGGATGCTGGCGGCCTTGGGATCGATGCCGAGAACTTCGGCGCATTCGGCGTTTGAGAGGTCGTCGAAGTTGCGCAGCAGCACGATCTGGCGGTCAGGGGCGGCGAGCTCGCGCAGGGCGCGGCGGAGAAGCTCGTGGCGGTCGGCGCGGGCGACTGCGCTGAGGGGGGATGTGGCGGTGTCGGGCACGTCGTCCCACGCGGGCGGCGCGTCGTCCTGATCTCCGTCGTCGGATGGAAGCGGTTCTGCCTCGCGGTATGCGTCGCGCTTGGCCGACTGCAGATGGCGCCGTTCGAGATGCGTGATCGTCTGCAGCAGCACCGCCCTCAGGCGGAAGTAGATCGGCAGGTCGTCGTTTTCCAGGAACGAGCCTCCCCAGCGACACGCTTCCCCGGCGGCCTCCTGTACAACGTCCTCAGGCGACACGCGCCGCCGCAGCACCGGATTCAGGTGCCGTTCGGCAAGCCGCAGCAGACGCTCCCGGTTGTCCTGGAAGGCCTGCGCCAGCTTCTCGCGTGCGCTATCTCTGGACGTGTCTTCCACGATTTCGAAGTTTCGAGGTTTCGCGGTTTCGAGGTTTGGTAAATTGTGTGATTATGAAATAATGGCATTATGGAATTCGAGATCTTAAATTCCACAATTCCACAATCTCACAATGAGGAGGCACTTGCCTCCTCTATCTTCTTGACAAGCGTCTCCTTCAGGGACTTGAACTCGTCGGAGTCGACGGCCTTGTCGTTCCAGTCGATGAAGGTCTGCTGCAGGTCCATGAAGAAGCGGCGCGTGTCGTCCTTGGTGGTGAACTTGTAGGACGTGAAGAGCGCCTTCTCCACGACGTCGAACATCAGCTTCTGGCGGGCGACGGGGGTTGTGGCGTCGGATTCCGAGAACGCGTTCTGCTGCAGGTACACGGCATCGAGGAACTCGGCCTTGAGGTAGCAGGTGAAGTCGTCGAGCGAAGTTCCCTCTTCGCCCACCACCTTCATCATCTGTCCGACCTCGTTGCCCTTGCGCAGAAGTGTGCGGGCTTTTTCCACGCGGTCGCCGTCGATGACTGAGTTGTAGTGGCTCCAGGAGTCGAGCGGGTCGATGGCGGGGTAGCGGCGTGCGTCGGAACGGGCGCGGGAGAGGCCGTGGAAGCCGCCCACCACCTTGAGCGTTGCCTGGGTGACGGGCTCGTCGAAGTTGCCGCCTGCGGGAGAGACCGTTCCGCCGATCGTGACGGAGCCGATCTGGCCGCAGCGCAGCTTCACGCGTCCGGCGCGCTCGTAGAACGCCGCGATGCGCGATTCGAGGTACGCGGGGAACGCCTCTTCGCCTGGGATCTCCTCGAGGCGGCCGGAGAGTTCGCGCATGGCCTGCGCCCAGCGGGACGTGGAGTCCGCGAGCACTAGCACGTTCAGGCCCATCTGGCGGTAGTACTCGGCGAGCGTCACCGCTGTGTATACGGAGGCCTCGCGCGACGCTACCGGCATTGACGAGGTGTTGCAGATGATGATCGTGCGGTCCATCAGCTTCTTGCCGGTGCGCGGGTCGTCCAGCTCCGGGAACTCCTTGAGCATCTCCACCACCTCGCCTGCGCGCTCGCCGCATGCGGCCGACACCACCACGTCGATCTTGGCGTAGCGTGCTGTCGTCTGCTGCAGAACGGTCTTGCCCGCGCCGAAGGGGCCGGGGATGCAGTATGTGCCGCCAACTGCCACGGGGAAGAACGTGTCGATCGTGCGCACCGTCGTTTCGAGCGTCTCGGTGGGCTCGAGGCGTTCGACGAAGCAGGTGATCGGCACCTTGACGGGCCAGCGCTGCATCATCTGCACCTTCACGTCTTCGCCGCCCTCGACGGGAGAGAGGGTGGCGATGTCGTCGGTGACGGTGTAGTCGCCTGCGGGGGCGATGTCCTTGACGGTGTAGAGTCCGCGCAGCCTGAAGGGCGTCATGATCTTGTGGCCGGGCATGGTCTTCTCGTCGAAGATGCCCTCGGGCACCCATCCGAGGAAGTCGCCTGCGGCCACGCGGTCGCCGGGCTTGGCGGTGGGGTGCCAGGCCCACTTCCTGTCGCGGGGGAGTCCGGAGAGGTACATGCCGCGCTGGAGGAAGAACTGGGCGTCGTGCGAGATCTTGCCAGCCTCCTTGGCGAGGTCGGCGAGGGGGTTCTGCAGACCGTCGTACACCTGGGCGAGCATGCCGGGGCCGAGTTCTGCGGCGAGGAGGTTGCCGCTGAACTCCACGGTGTCGTCCACTGCGAGGTCGGACGTCGCGTCGAACACCTGCATGTCGCAGCGTCTTCCGCGCACGCGCACGATCTCTGCCATCAGGCGTTTGCCGCCTAGCATGGCGTATCCCACTTCGTTCTGTGCGACTGCGCCGTTGAAGGCGACGGTGATCATGTTTCCGTTTACGCCGACGATTTTTCCGGTAGCGTTCATTTGGTTCCTTTTCGTGGATTCAGAGTTCTAGCTTGGCCGCGGCAGTGAGGGCGTCGAAGGTGGAGTTTCCGGCTTCGGCGGAGAGGGCCTGGCGGCGCAGGACGATTGAAAGGCGGATGCCGTAGGTGTAGGCTGCCGCGGCGGAGAGGGGGGATGCGGGGGGAGTGAGCTCGCCTGCGGCGTCCCAGCGGACGAGGTCAAGCATGCGGTCGCGGCGTGCGGGGTCCTTCTCCTGGAATGCGGCCTGTACGCGTCCCGCCCAGTAGAGCGAGCATCCTTCTGCGTGGCGGCGCCATTTCGACGGATCGGCTCCGCGAGCGCGAGCGCGCTCGGCGGCCACTGCGTTCCGGAGCTGCGCGTCGAGGTCGCGCCAGGCGGATGCGCAGCGAGTTTCGTTCTCCGGAGTGGGCGCGGCGCCGTCCATCACGCCCTCGATGGCGCGTGCGTGGCGTTCGCCGAGCTGGTCGCTGCAGAGGGCGAGGAACGCCGCCTTCGAGCATGGCGCGGCGCCGTCGATGGCGAGCGGCTGCAGGCTGGAGACTAGGTAGTCGGCTGCCATGGGGTGGGCCTAGTTCGCAAGGAGCGCCGCGAGGGCGGGGCGGAGACGCTTGGCGATGGCGGCGGAGATGGCGGCTTCGGAGAAGTCGTATTCCACGCGGCCGCCGTCGAGGCGGATGGAGAAGCCCGAGCCCACAGAGGGGTCCAGCACTACCTTCACGCCTTTTACGGCGTCGGCGGCGAGCTGGGCCTTGAGGGCGGCGGCCAGCTTCTCGTTGGCCGCCACTTCGGCATCGTCGGCGTTGAGCGAGCGGATCGCGTCAAGCGCTATCTTGGCGGCTTCGCCGGGGGTGGAGAGCGCGGCGTTGACGTTCTTCGTGAGCAGATTCTCGAAGAGAGCGTCCAGCGCGTTCTTCACCTCGCGGATCGTGTCGCGCGCGGCCTGCTGGATCGTCTTCTCGGCGCGCTCGGCGGACGCCTTTGCCTCGGCCTCGGCCTTCGCCGTTGCCGCCGCGGCTTCTTCCGCCGCCGCCTTCTTGCATGCCTCGGCCTCGGCCTTCGCCTTCGAAATGATGGCGGCGGCCTCGGCGTTCGCCTTCTCCACGCCGTCGTGCTGGATCTTCTCCAGAAGCTGTTGCAGTTCTTCAGCCATAGTACCTCCAAATTTGAAATGACATTATACCATAATATGGTTTTGGTTGTCACTTCTGCGGACGCGATTTTTTTGAATTTTCCCCCTTGCGCGCACAAACTCGTTTATGCTATACTATTCGCCCACCCAAAAAAGGGGCAAAGTTCGCGATACGGTCAGGAAGGGAAACCGCCTGATGCGTCCGGCAAGAGGGCAGAAACGCTCGTGTGTGCCGGGAAGGCGCCACGGGCGTTCTTCGTTGCGGGCCTGGACTCTTCGGCGGGTGACTGACCGGACACTCAACTCCGAGACGGCCCGATGGGCCGCGGCGGCAACGGGCTACATGCCCGTCCGGCGACGTCGGAGTCGTGAAAGGGCAGGAAACGAAGCAAACGAAACCTAAGGAACAAAGAGATGCAACAGCAGAGAGTACGCATCCGCCTCCAGGCATACGATCATCGTGTGCTGGACCAGGCCGTCGGTGGTATCATCGAGACGGCCAGGAGCACGGGTGCGCATGTAGTGGGCCCGATCCCGCTGCCTACGCGCGTCGAGCGGTTCACCGTGAACCGTTCGCCGAATGTGGACAAGAAGTCCATGGACCAGTTCGAGATGCGGACGCACAAGCGTCTGCTCGACATCGTCAACCCCACGGCGAAGACGATCGACGAACTGAAGAAGCTGAACCTGCCCGCGGGCGTGGACATCACGATCAAGGTCTAAGGAGGATTGTGATGGAAGGCTTGATAGGCAAGAAAGTTGGAATGACGCAGGTGTTCGCCGACGGCAAGCGCCTCTGCGTGACCGTGATCGAGGTTGGTCCCTGCCCGGTCGTTCAGCTCAAGACGCTTGAGCGCGACGGCTACGTGGCCGCGCAGCTCGGCTTCGGCGAGCAGAAGCTCTGGAAGGATCCCAAGGCCGACGCGGAGAATCACGGGGGCCGTCTTGCGCGCAACCGCATGACGAAGGCCGAGAGCGGCCACCTCACGAAGACCGGCGGCCTCACCAAGGGCGTGCGCGTGCTCAAGGAGTTCGCGCTCGACGAGGGCGAGGAAGTCAAGGTGGGCCAGGTGCTCACGGTCGCGAACTTCGACGGCGTCAAGTACGTTGACGTCACCGGCACCACGAAGGGCAAGGGCTTCGCGGGCGTCTTGAAGCGCTACGGCTTTGCCGGCGGCAACATGACGCACGGCGGCCACTCCAAGCGCCGCACGGGCGGTCTCGCAGCGCGCGACCTCCCCGGCTGGATCGAGAAGGGCAAGAAGATGCCCGGCCACATGGGCGACGTCACGCGCACGAACACGAACCTCGAGGTCGTTCAGATCCGTCCCGAGGACAACGTGATCCTCGTGAAGGGCTCGGTTCCCGGCGCCCGCAACGGCACGGTGTTCGTCCGCAAGTCCCTCCTCAACGCGGCTCTTGCGTTCAAGGCCAAGAAGGGGGCTAAGTAATCATGAGCACGATTAAGCAGTACACCTCCGCCGGCGAGGCCGCGGCCGAAATCACGGTCGACGACGGCCAGCTCGTGATGGAGAAGGGCGCGCAGGCGCTCAAGGACGCGGTCACCGCGATCCGCAACGCGATGCGCGCCGGCACGGCGTGCACGAAGAGCAAGGGCGAAGTTGCCGGCTCGAACAAGAAGCCCTGGAAGCAGAAGGGCACGGGCAATGCCCGCGCCGGCTTCCGCCAGAGCCCTGTGTGGCGCGGCGGCGGCGTGGCGCACGGCCCGAAGCCTCGCGACTACTCGCAGAAGATCAACAAGAAGGTGATGCAGCTCGCGTTCGCGCGCGCCGTCTCCGAGAAGATCGCCGCCGGCGAGGTGCTGGTGGTCTCCGAGTTCAAGTTCGAGGCTGCGAAGACGAAGCTGATGGCGGCGTTCCTCAAGAAGATCGGCGTGGAGCGCAGCGCGCTCGTGCTGACCGGTGAGGTGAACGACATGGTGGACCTGATGGTGCGCAATCTGCCGCGCGTCGACTCCGCCACGCCCGCCGAAATCAATCCATACGCGGTTCTTCTCTTCAAGAACATCGTGTGCGACAAGGCTGGCTTCGACGCGCTCATGGCGCGCGTGGCCGGGAAGGAGCGCAAGTAATGGCACGTGAAATCATAAAGCGCGTGATGATCACCGAGAAGAGCAACAAGCTCGCGGCTCTCAACCAGTACTTCCTCGAGGTCGACAAGACCGCGTCGAAGCCCGAGATCCGTGCGGCCGTGGAGGCCCAGTTCGGCGTCCACGTTCTCGCGGTGCGCACTGCAAACGTCAAGGGCGGTCTCCGCACGATCCGCGGCACGCGTCGCCAGAAGGTGGAGAGCACCTGGAAGCGCGCGATCGTCGAGGTGAAGGCCGGCGAGCGCATCGAAATGGTGTAAGGGGGCGACTGAAATGGCACTCAAGACATTCAATCCTCGTTCGCAGGGCATGCGCTTCCGCGTGTCCTCCACATTCGAGGAGATCACCGAGAAGCGTCCCGTCAAGTCGTTGACGGTTGCCGTTCGCAAGAAGGCAGGCCGCAACAACACGGGCAAGATCACCGTCCGCCACCATGGCGGCGGAGCCAAGCGCCGCTACCGCATCATCGACTGGCGCCGCATCAAGGACGGCGTCGAGGCCACGGTGACGGCGATCGGATACGATCCCAACCGCAGCGCGAACCTCGCGCTCCTCGAGTACGCCGACGGCGTTAAGAGCTACATCCTCGCGCCCGAGGGCGTGAAGGTGGGCATGAAGCTCATGAGCGGCGAGAAGGCCGAGGCCACGGTTGGCAACTGCCTGCCCCTCAGCCAGATTCCGCTGGGCCTCATGGTCCACTGCGTGGAGCTCGTTCCGGGCCGCGGCGCCAAGGTGGCGCGCTCCGCCGGCAACGAGGCGCAGGTGATGGCCCGCTCCGGCGGCAAGGTCACGCTCAAGCTCGCGTCCGGCGAAGTGAGGATCTTCGACGGCCGCTGCCGCGCCACGGTCGGCGCGGTGGGCAACAAGGACTGGGGCTCGATCAAGCTCGGCAAGGCCGGCCGCAAGCGCTATCTCGGCATCCGCCCGACGGTGCGCGGCGTGGCCATGAACCCTGTCGACCACCCGATGGGCGGCGGCGAAGGCCGCACGTCCGGCGGCACGAACCCGTGCTCGCCCTGGGGCCAGCTCGCCAAGGGCGGTAAGACTCGCAAGCCCAACAAGGCTTCGAACAAGGTCATCGTGAAGCGGAGGAAGTAAAACATGTCGCGTTCCCTCAAGAAAGGACCGTACGTGGAGGAATCCCTCCTCCGCAAGGTCGAGAAGATGAAGTCCGCGGGCAAGAAGCAGCCGATCAAGACCTGGAGCCGCCGCTCGATGGTGCTCCCGGACTTCGTGGGGCTCACGTTCGCGATCCACAACGGCAGGCAGCACCTCCAGGTGTACATCACCGAGAACATGGTCGGCCACCGTCTCGGCGAGTTCGCGCCCACGCGCACCTTCAAGTCGCACGGCGCCCTCGTGAAGAAGGAAGAGAAGAGGTAAGATCATGGAAGTGCTTGCTATCACACGCAATGCGCGCATGTCGGCGTTCAAGGGGCGCCCCCTCGCGCGCGAATGCCAGGGCCTGCCCGTCGCGGCGGCGCTGCAGATCGTCGAGTTCTCGCCCAAGAAGGCGGCCGAGATCCTCAAGCGCACGCTGCTCAGCGCCGTTGCCAACGCAACGAACAACCACGGCCTCGACGCCTCGGCGCTCAAGGTCAAGCTGTGCGTCTTCGACGAATCCGTGCGCATACGCCGCTTCTGGCCTACCGCGCGCGGCTCGGCGCATCCCATCGCGCGCCGTCTCTGCCACTGCAAAGTCGTTCTGACGGACGAAAAGGAGAGCAAATAATGGGTCAGAAAGTCAATCCAACCGGCTTTCGCCTGCCGGTGAACCGTGCCTGGCGCAGCCGCTGGTTCGCGCCCAAGAAGACCTTCGGCGCGTTCCTCGTGGAGGATCAGGAGATCCGCGAGTACGTGAAGAAGCGCTTCGCCGAGGCCGCGCTCTCGAAGATTCTCATCGAGCGCTACGCCAACCGCGTGAGGGTGTCGCTCTTCAGCGCCCGCCCCGGCGTGATAATCGGCAAGAAGGGTCAGGACGTCGACCTCGTGCGCAAGGCCCTCGAGAAGATGACCAAGAAGGAAGTCTACCTCGAGATCAAGGAAGTGCGCGACGCAGACGCCGACGCCCAGCTCGTGGCCGAGAACATCGCCCAGCAGCTCGAGAAGCGCATCGCCCTCAAGCGCGCCATGAAGCGCGCGCAGAAGGTGGCGATGGACATGGGCGTGGACGGCATCAAGGTGCACGCCTCGGGCCGCATCAACGGCGCGGAGATCGCGCGCGTCGAGTGGAGCCGCGAGGGCAAGGTGCCCCTGCATACGCTCCGCGCAAACATCGACTATGGATTTGCGGAGGCCAACACCACCGCCGGCAAGATCGGCATAAAGGTGTGGATCTGCAAGAAAGAGGATTTCCAGCCTCGCATGAGCCAGCGCCGCGAACGCGGCGAGCGCCGCGAGCGCGGAGACCGCAAGGAAGGTAGGTAAACCATGCCTTTGATGCCCAAGAGAGTAAAGTACCGCAAGCAGTCGAAGGGCAACCGCGGCGGATACGCCACTTCGGGAACGGAGCTCGCATACGGCGAGTTCGGCCTGAAGGCGCTCACGCGCGGATTTCTCACCGCCACCCAGATCGAAGCCTGCCGCGTCGCGATCAACCGCGAGATGAAGCGCAAGGGCAAGCTC
>JAFUDL010000012.1 GCA_017459225.1 Kiritimatiellia bacterium | reverse complement strand
CGCCCAGCAGCAGAAACGCAGTCAACCACAGCAGCAGCCCAGGCGCGGCGGCGACCAGCAGCGCCAGCAGCAGGGCGGCAGGCCTCAGGACGCCCAGCGCCAGCAGCGCAGGGAGCGTCCGCAGAGGGGCGACCAGCGGCGTGACGGTTCGCGCCGTGGTCCGAAGGGCGTCAACACCGCTGCAAACGAGATGCGTCCGGGCGGCGTTGTGAGCGCCGAGGAGATGGAGAAGCGCAAGGCCGCGCACGCTGCGTGGGATCCCGCGTCCTTCACCGTTCCCCCGATGGAAGGCAAGAAGCGCTTCCAGGATTTCGATCTTCCCTCCGAGGTGATGCACGCCATCGCGGACCTCGGTTTCCAGTACTGCACCGAGATCCAGGCGCTCTCGCTCCAGAACGCACTCGACGGCAAGAACGTGGCAGGCAAGGCGCAGACCGGCAGCGGCAAGACGGCCGCATTCCTCGTGGCCATCCTCACGCGCTACCTGCGCACGCCCGAGAGCCGCGCCAAGAAGGGCGGCTGCCCGCGCGCGCTCGTGATCGCGCCAACGCGCGAGCTCGTGATACAGATCTGCAAGGACGCCGACGCGATCGGCAAGTACTGCGGCCTCCGCTCGCTTGCCGTCTACGGCGGGATGGACTTCGACCGCCAGAAGGAGGAGATACTCGACGCGCCTGTTGATCTGCTCGTGGCCACACCCGGCCGCCTGCTCGACTTCTGCCAGCGCCGCGTGCTCGATCTCGGCAAGGTCGATACGCTCGTCATCGACGAAGCCGACCGCATGCTCGACATGGGCTTCATCCCCGACGTGAGCCGCATCATGGGCCATCTGCCCCCGCGCGACAAGCGCGCCACGATGCTCTACTCCGCCACGCTCACCGACGACGTGATGCGCCTCGCATCGCGCTGGATGGACGCCCCCGTCAAGGCCGAGGTCGAAAGCGACCACAACGCCACCGACACCGTCCGCCAGGTCGTGTACGTGATCCGCGCCGAAGACAAGTTCAAGGTGCTCTTCAACCACATCGCCCTTCATCCGGAAGCCCGAGCCATCGTGTTCTGCAACCGCAAGGCCACCACCGAAGACGTCTTCGAGTCGCTGCGCTGCCGCGGCGTTAAGTGCGAGATGCTCTCGGGCGACGTGAGCCAGAACAAGCGCCTCACGGTGCTCGAGGACTTCCGCGCCGGCAAGATCAAGATCGTGGTGGCCACCGACGTTGCTGGACGCGGCATCCATGTGGACGACATCGAGTACGTGGTCAACTTCGACTTCCCCTACGAGGCCGAGGACTACGTGCACCGCATCGGCCGCACAGGCCGCGCCGGCAACACGGGCATCGCCATCTCCTTCGCCGACGAGGACGAGAGCTTCGCGATCCCCGAGATTGAGGAGTACATCAACGAGCCCCTCAAGTGCACGATCATCCAGGAGGACGACCCGCTTCTCAAGCCACTTCCCCCTCGCCACTCCCAGCTCGGCGAGGTGGACGAGGCCGCCAAGGCCGAGGTTGACGCCCGCGAAGCCGTAACCGAAGAGCAGAAGGCCGCAGCAGCCGCTCTCGTTGGCGGCATCGTGGTTAAGAACGCCGCCGGCCAGCAGGGCCACGTGGTTGTGCAGGAAGACATGCCCCCCCGCCCAATGCCCACATTCGAGAACGCACTCGAGCCCAAGAAGGTGGTGGACGAGTCGGACGTGTATTCCAAGCCTGTGGAGCAGAAGCAGCGCTACGAGGAATGGTCGCTGGAAACTCCCGCAGCTCCCACTCCCGAACCACCCGCCCAGCCCACACCAGAAGAGCCGCAGTCATCACCCGTTACTAACACTCCAGAACCTTAAACTCAAAACTCTGAACTTCAAACTCTGAACTTTGAACTCTGAACTAGATGATTCTGCTTCTCACTCCGCCCTTCGTTCAGCTGAACACACCATACCCCGCCACGCCTTCGCTGGTGGGGTTTCTTTCGCAAAGAGGATACAAGTGCGCCCAGCGCGACCTCTCGATCGAGGTGGCGCTGGAGATGCTGCGCACGTATGGGGACGACTTTGCGGACGAGGCGATCGAGATTCTGCAGAACCCGCATCTTCCGCCTGAGGCGAAGGTGCGTCCAACGGCGTACATTGACGAGCTGGCGCTGTGGATACGCGACAATGTGGATCCCGACTTCGGCTTTTCCCGCTACGCGGAGCATCTAGGCGTGGCGGTGCCGGATTTCGGATTGGTGCTGCGCAGGCTCAGAAAGCGAAGCGCCGTGGATCGCATCCTTGAGGCGAAGGTGGAGGAGGTGCTGCGCGAGACGCGTCCCGACATGGTGGGCGTGGCGTGTCCTTTCCCCGGTACGCTGCTCGGCTCGTTCCGCATCGCGAAGACGGTGCGCCGCCTTGCGCCAGACGTGTGTCTCATACTTGGCGGCGGATATGTGAATACGGAGCTGCGCTCGCTGGACGACAAGCGCGTGGGTAGGTTCTTCGACGTCGTGATGTACGACGAAGGCTACGCGCCGTGGATCGAGCTGCTGGAGGGTACAGACGAGAAGGAAGTTCCCGTGCCCGCACTTGTAAAACCGTCCTACGAGGGTCTCGACCTCTCTCTGTACATGGATTTGCCCGAGACCGAAAATCCGATGCACAGGTTGTGGTCCACGGGCCGCTGGCTCAAGCTTCAGATGGCGCGCGGCTGCTACTGGCACAAGTGCGCCTTCTGCGACGTGACGCTCGACTACATAAAGAGCTTCGAGATGCCGAGCGCCGCCTCGGTGGTGGACGCAATGCAGGCCCTTGCCGCCGAGACGGGAAGCGACGTTCCGTCGTTCCACTTCACCGACGAGGCGATGCCTCCCGCGCTAATCGCGCGCGTCTGCCGCGAGATCGTGAAGCGCAAGTTCCGCTGCCGCTGGTGGGGCAACATCCGCTTCGACACCGCCTTCACTCCGCAGCTCGCGCGCCTGATGGCCCGCGCGGGATGCATCGCGGTGAGCGGAGGCCTCGAGTGTGCGGTGGACCGTCTTCTCGCCCTGATGAACAAGGGCATCACGCTCGCATCCGCACGCGCCGCTCTCACCGCGTTCCGCGACGCCGGAATCATGGTGCACGCATATCTAATGTACGCCTTTCCCACAGAGACGGAACGCGAGGCCCGCGCCGCGCTCTCCCACGTGAGACGCTTCTTCAAGGAAGGGCTTGTGCAGAGCGCGTTCTTCCATCGCTTCGCCCTAACGGTGCATTCGCCGATCGCAAAGGATCCGGCGCGTTTCGGCATCCGTCTTGCGCCTTCCGTCCGTGCATCGGTCGCAGGCCGTAGTCGCAGCCGCGGGCGCACGTTCGCCCTGAACGAGATTCCATACGAAGAGCCGAATGCGCCCGACTGGAACCGCATCGGCAAGGCGCTCAAGCTCGCCCTCTACAACTTCATGCGCGGCACCGGCTTCTCCAAGCCCATCTCCTTCTGGTTCAAATCGGTGGAATGAATATGCCCCATCCAAAGACAGTCATTCTCGCGAATGGCGCGACGCCATCGCATTCGATACCGCTTTCGCTCTTCGCGGCGGCGGAGCGCGTGGTGTGCTGCGACGGCGCATACGCGAAGGCGATTGCGCTTGGACGCGAGCCCGATCTCGTTGTGGGCGATGGAGATTCTCTCGACGATGCGCAGAAGGCCGCTCTCGGCGAGAGGTTTGTGCATGTCGCCGAACAGGAAACGAACGACCTCGCGAAGGCGTTCTGCGTGGCTGTGGCGCGCTATGGCGAGAAGGGGATTGTGATTCTCGGTGCTGACGGCCTGCGCGACGACCATTTTCTCGGCAACGTTTTTCGCTTGATCGACTTCGCACGCGAGGCACCGGACATCATGCTCGTGACAAACGCAGGCGTGTTCACTGTTGCAACCAACACGCGTACCTACGAGAGCACGCCTGGGGATGCTGTCTCGGTGTTCGCGCCCTCGCACGGAACGCAGGCGACTTCTGTCGGTTTGGAATGGCCGCTCAACGGTGTGCCGCTTGATTCGCTGTGGCGCGGCACTCTCAACCGAGCCACCGGCGCGGAATTCACCATCTCGACAAATCGCCCGTTAATCGTCTACCGCCCGTATTGACCTCTGGGCGGCTGCTAGTCCAGATCAAGCTTTGACTGGAAACTGTGCAGGGCGTCGGGTAACGGCAGCTCGTAGATGCCCATCGACTTCAGTGAAGCGTTTGCCTTCAGCCAGTAGGCGTATGCCTCCTTGGGATTCGCCAGCATCCCCGCCAGCCGCTTCTCGGCGTTCTCGCGGTACGAAGTCTCCAGCTTCTGCCGTTTCGCGAGCTCCTCGCAGTATTCCCGAGCTGTGCCCCCGCCTGCCAGATAGGCCTGCATCTCGCGCTTCATGCTGGTGACTATGCGCTTGAGGTCCACCACTTCGGTGAAGTCGTTGGATGCGATTCGGATTGGCCGGCCAAGACAGGCCTTGAACTCATCGTCTGCAGGCGTTGCATCCGCCTGTTCGGCGGCGGTTGTCCGTCCTGGTTCGGCGAAAAGCGCGAGAAAGCGTTCAGCTGAAGACTGGAACGCAGTTTGGCGGGCCGCTTCGATTCGCATTCTGTCGCCCGGAATCTTCTGGCGAGGAAGGGGCATGGCCGTGATATAGGTGATTGGTCCCTGTGGCGTCATCACCTGGTATGGCGCATTATTCGAAGCTCGCCGCATCCACCAGAGCGCGCCGCCTGCCACAGAGAGGATCGCCGCCGTTACGACAACGGCGCCCCACATTTTCGCGCGGCCGCGCGGCTTCTCGGCCACCGCGTGTCCAGAATCGTTTGCCGCGTCGACAGCGTTCACCTTGATCGGCTTGATGCCCAGTTCCGTACGAATCTTCGCAAACGCCGCGTCGCGGTTCTCGGCCTCAATCTCGGCGGTATGCCGTTCGCCGTCTGAAGAGCGATATGTGTAGGTGAAGCGCACTGTCGATTGAGGTTGTTGAAACGGAATCACTCTTTCGCGCCATTCTCGAGCCAAGCCACGCGGCTTGACGGAACTCGGAGAAACCACAATGCGCGTAAGAAAGATTTCGTGTTTCAATGATATCAAATCGGCTTTCTCCGCGCAAGCCGGAAATCGAATTATCTGTATGTCGCGGTGGCGTTTTTCCGTTCTACGAGCCTCCGTCTTCGTATGGTTTTGTATGGTGAGTCGAAGCGTTCTGGCTTGTGCGCTCGGCGTGGATATGGCATAATGTGGGTGCCTGCATCAGAAGCACAGGCGAGAAAGGTTGACGAATATGTCGAAAGAGATGATAGATGCCGCGCTGAAGCGCGCTGCCGACACGAAGGCGTGCGTGATCGGCGATGGTGTGCTGCGCGAGACGGCCGCCGTTTTCAAGGCGCAGTTTCCCGGCGTGGCGCACGCAATAGTGGTGTGCGATCCGCGCACTAGAGCCGCCGCGGGAGAGCGCGTGGAGGAGCTGCTGCGAGAGGCCGGGGTGGACGTGGCGGAGTACGTGCTGGAGCCAGGCGGGCGCACGTTCCATGCCGACTACCACTACGCCGCCGAAGTGCGCGACGCGATCGCGAAGGCTAAGGCGGCGCGTTCCGGCGAGGCGATGGTGCCGGTGGCCGCAGGCAGCGGAGTTGTGAACGACCTCGTCAAGAGGGCGAGCGGCGAACTCAACATCCCCTACATGACCGTGGCGACAGCGGCGAGCGTGGACGGCTATTCGAGCTTCGGAGCGGCGCTTAGAAGTCCCGAGGGTGCGAAGCAGACGTACCCATGCCCCGCGCCGCGCGCAATCATCGCCGACCTCGACGTGATGCGCACTGCGCCCGCGTGGATGGCCGCGAGCGGCTTCGCCGACCTGATGGCAAAGGTGCCTGCCGGGGCGGACTGGATCCTCGCCTACGAGCTTGGCGCCTCCGAATGGCACGACTCCGCCTGGCACACGGTGCAGGACGGACTCAAGGACGCCATCGGCGATCCGGAAGGCGTTGCCGCGATGAAGACCGAGCCGATGACGCGCTTCGTGGAAGGCCTCATGCTCGGCGGATTCGCGATGCAGGACATGCAGAGCTCTCGCCCCGCCTCAGGCGCGGAGCATCTCTTCAGCCATCTACTCGAGATGCGCGACCACACCTACAAGGGCGAGATCGTGCCGCATGGAATCCAGGTGGGCGTGTTCACCCTCTTCATGTGCCGCGTTTACGAGCAGATGCTCGCGTTCGACTATTCGCGGCTCGACGTGGAGAAGTGTCTGCGGAACTGGCGTCCTCTCAAAGAGCAGGAGAAGGATGGCGCGGCGGCATTCGCTGGCACGAAGTTCCCCGAGATAGGAGTGAAGGCGGTGAGGGCGAAGTTTGTTGATCGCGAATCAACGCGTGGGCGGCTCGAAAGCTTCAAGGCGCGCTGGCCGCAGATACGTGCGCGCCTGGAAGGGCAGCTTGTGCCGTCCGCCGAGATTGAGAGGCGACTGCGCGTGGTGGGCGCGCCGACGACGCCCGAAGAGATAGGCTCCACGGTGGAGGCGTCGCTCGCCGACGCTCGCAAGACCATATTCATGCGTGACCGCTACATGTCGCTCGACTTCCTCGCCATCACCGGCCAGCTCGACGATTTTGCGCGCCGGGCCTTTCCCGCCGCTTGCCCCTGAGCGCGGAATGGGGTATAATATTGTGACCTACAGAAAGAAAGTCGTTTTATGACACTCGAAGAACTTGAACAGGGCAAGGCCGCGTCGCTGGCCGAGATTGCCGCCGCAGCTGATGCCGCGGCGGTGGAGCAGCTGCGCATCAAATACGTTGG
>JAFUDL010000160.1 GCA_017459225.1 Kiritimatiellia bacterium | reverse complement strand
TGACCGACTGGTCAGGCAGCTTGCGGAAGCAGGAAGCGCGGCGCTGGCCGATCTTGCGCCAGCCAAGATCGCCGTGGCGAAGACAAAATGCACCGGCGTCTCGGCAATTCGCCGCTACCGCATGAAGAACGGCTCGGTGCGGACGAATCCCGGAATAACGAACCCCAACATTCTGGAGCCGATCGGCACGCCCGACGAGACGCTTCAGGTGGTCCGCTTCAAGCGCACCGGCAAGCCCGACGTCGCAATCATCAACTTCGGCACGCACCCCGACACCATTGGCGGCACTAAATACTCCGCCGACTGGCCCGGCGTGGTGCGCAAAACGTTCGAGGCCGGCATTGGCGGCGGCGTGAAGTGCCTTTTCCTGAACGGAGCGCAGGGAGACGTGAACCAGAACGTTCGCAACCCGTCTCCTGGACGCGCGGCCCTCCCCCGCCCTGAAATACACTTCTACATGGGACGGGCCATCGCCGGCGCCGCAATGGGCGTATGGGACATCTGCGAGACGATTCCGGACGGCAAGGTGCGCGGCGCCATGATCACCGCGAGAATGCCGGCCAACGTGACCACCGCCGACGAAATCAAATGGCTGGCGCTTTTCGACGCCGGCAAGGTAGACCAGATTCCCCTCGGCAAAATGGAGATCATGACTCTGACGAGCCCAGGTTCGCGCGCCCGCACCATGCAGAAAGGCCCCGACCATTTTGACATCCTGCTCTCAACCGTGGCAATCGGCGACTCTCTCGCGTTCGCCGGGCTTCCGTGCGAGCCGTTCGTGGACATCGGGCGCGAAATCAAGGCACAGTCGCCCTTCCGCATGACCATCGTAAGCTGCCTCACAAACGGCTCGTGGGGATACATCCCTGCGACGAAGACGCACAAGGACGGCGGCTACGAGGCGCTCTCCTCGCGCTTCGCGGCGCCTACGGGAGACCGCATGGTCGCCGCCCAGGTCGAGCAGCTCAAGAAGCTGAAGGAATCGAAGTAGCCGAAACCCTCGAATCTCCCCTTACCAGAAGTCGCGCTCCAATCCATCAACCTACACTCGGACGTCGTCCAGATTCCATCCGTCCCGATACGGACGCACACGCAGTAGCTTGTTCGCCTCTTCGTCGTTCGTATAGCGCACCGACTTCATGTCGAACGCGAGTTTCCTGCCGCGCATGATCGAGTGCATCGCCATCTGCGAGATGACGTCCGAATGCCAGCCCTTCTCCACCTGCGTCATCACGCACTCCTTACGGCCCTCGGCAATTGCGGAGACGAAGTCGGCGATCACACCACCCTTGTAGTGCGGCAGCGTGATCGGCATCTTGCCGGGCTTGAGCGCAGTCTTGGCGATGTCGGGAATTGAGGTTTTGAAGCCTCGGTCTTCGCCCTGCGCCCAGCCTTTGGTGCCAACGAACCTTAGGCCGTGCTCAAGTCCGTAGCGGTTGGTGGCATTGTCCACGAACTTGATGCGCAAGCCGTCGTCATAGGTCAAATCGACATCCCACGCAACCACAGTGTCCGTAAGGCTGGAGCCTGGATAGAGGAACGTGCCGAACCCGTTCACCGCTACCGGCGTCTTGTCCTCGCGCCGCAGTCCAAACTGGGCAAGGTCCAAGTAGTGGCAGCCCCAGCACTGCAGCATTCCATTCGGAGAATACTGGCTGACGAACTCCATTGGCCAGATGGAGAGTTTCTTCTCGTTGAACGGCGTGACCTCGCAGGGGCCGCACCATCGGTTCCAGTCCATCCAATCTGGAACAGGCTGCTCGGGCATGTGATCCCAGTGCCTGTTGCCCACCGTGGAGCAGATCACCTCCTTGATCTCGCCAAGCTCTCCATTGAGCGCGAGCTCTGCCGCCCAGCGGAAGTTAAGGTCGCAGCGGCGCTGGAAGCCCACCTGGAACACCACGCCCTTCTTCTTCACGGCCTCGACGATCAACATGCCTTCCTCCACGCTAGGCGCGAACGGCTTCTCCATGAAGACGTGCTTGCCGTTCTTGACGGCGAGAAGCGTGATGTAGGGATGCCAGTGCAGGTTGGTTATCACCGCCACGGCGTCCACGTCGGGCGCAGTGCATACTTCGCGGAAGTCGCTCACGGCGCGCACGCCGTGGTTCTTGCCGTATGTGCGCTCCACGAGCTTAGTGGCCCAGCCGGACGTAAGGCGGCGGCGGTTGCAGTCCGCCATCGCCACAAGACGTATCTTCGGATTGCCAAGAAACGCAGGCACATCGCCGCTAGAGCGCGCCCCCAGGCCAACCACGCCCAGCGCGATCTTGTTCGAGGGCGCGTCCTTGCCCAACACCGACGCCGGCACCACCACGGGCGCCACGCCCGCTGCAAGCACGCCGCCGAGAAAACCTCTTCTGCCGACTTCAGCACCACGCCTTGAAAAGGCGACATCTTCTGCAATGCTCATCATTTCTCCTTGGTAAGATCCTTCCTGGTGAAGATTATACCATATCGCACGCCGAAGCGCAAAACACTAGCGAAAACGAAATCACATGTGCAGGACACATGCTCTCAAATCTTCACCAAAGGCACGCGGATTTATGATATAATATGCGATCACAACAGGAGCCATAGAATGTTCAACAGCAAAGTCTATCATCGTATCGACGCCCTTTCGGGTTCCATCGCAACGCTTCGCGCCGAAGGCGTAAAGTACAACGAGATTGCCGAAGTGGAGAGCCGCGCCGGCACGTCGCTCGCGCAGGTCATCAAGCTTGACGGCCCGAACGTGACGCTGCAGATATTCGCAGGCGCCCGCGGAGTAGACACCGACGCCTCGGTGCGGTTCCTCGGCGAGACGATGAAGGTGCCCTTCTCCGAGGCGCTGCTCGGCCGCGCGTTCACCGGCTCCGGCGAGCCTCGCGACGGCGGCCCCGCGATAACCGAGAACATGATTCCCATCGGCCAGCCCTCCGTGAACCCCGCCAAGCGCATCATGCCGAACCGCATGGTGAAGACGAACATCCCGATGATCGACCTCTTCAACTCGCTCGTGATCTCGCAGAAGCTCCCCATCTTCGCACGCGCAGGCGAGCCCTACAACGACCTTCTCGCGCGCATCGCGCTGCAGGCAGACTCCGACGTGATCATCATCGGCGGCATGGGCCTCAAATACGACGAATACCTCAAGTTCCGCAGCACCCTAGACAAGAGCGGCGCCCTCGCCAAGACCGTGATGTTCGTGCACACCGCATCCGACCCCACCGTGGAATGCGTGCTCGTGCCAGACGTCGCCCTCGCCGTCGCCGAGAAGTTCGCCCTCCAGGGCAAGGACGTCCTCTGCCTCCTCACCGACATGACCTCCTTCGCCGACGCGATGAAGGAGATCGCCATCACCATGGAGCAGATCCCCTCCAACCGCGGCTACCCCGGCGACCTCTACTCGCAGCTCGCCGCCCGCTACGAGAAGGCCGTGGACTTCGACGGCGCAGGCTCCATCACCATCCTCGCCGTCACCACGATGCCGGGCGACGACGTGACCCACCCGGTGCCCGACAACACCGGCTACATCACCGAGGGCCAGTTCTACCTCCGTAACGGCCGCATCGAGCCGTTCGGCTCGCTCTCCCGCCTCAAGCAGCAGGTGAACAAGGGCACGTCTCGTTCACTTCTCCAGGACAGGCTC
>JAFUDL010000159.1 GCA_017459225.1 Kiritimatiellia bacterium | reverse complement strand
GTGCAGGCGCGCCTCTTCGCCGCGTGCGACACGGTGCTCCTTGACTTGAAGCACATCGATCCCGCCGCGCACCGCGCGCTCACCGGCGCGGACAACTCGAACGTCCTCGCCTGCGCCCGCCGCCTCGCCGATCTCGGTGTGCGCGTGTGGATACGCCATGTTCTTGTGCCGGGTGTAACTGATTCCGAAGACGATCTGCGCCGCCTCGGCGAATTCATCGCAGCGCTTCCCAACGTGGAACGTGTGGACGTGCTGCCGTACCATTCGATGGGCGAGGAGAAGTGGCGCATGCTTGGCCTTGAATACACGCTGGGCGGAGTTCGCCCGCCGAGCGAAGACGAACTCGCCAGAGCGCGCGAGATGCTGGGAGTGAGAGGATGAATGCGGCGCCGATAGGATTTTTCGACAGCGGGGTGGGCGGACTCTGCATACGCGACGCGGTGAGGAAGCTCCTTCCGGCGGAAGACACGGTGTACATCGCCGACTCGGCGAACTGTCCGTATGGAAGCCGTCCGCCAGCCGAGGTGCGCGAGCTTGCGCGCGGCCATGTGCGCACGCTTCTCGCGAAGGGATGCAAGATGGTGGTGGTGGCGTGCAACACGGCCACCGCCGCCGCGATAGACGCGCTGAGGGCCGAATGGCCTGACGTGCCTTTCGTCGGCATGGAGCCCGCAGTTAAGCCGGCCGCGCTGCAGTCGAAGAGCGGCGTTGTGGGAGTGCTCGCGACGGAAGGCACGTTCAACGGGAGGCTCTACCGCGAGACGTGCGCGCGCTTTGCGAAAGGCGTTACAGTTGTGCCGTGCGTGGCGGATTCATTTGTGGCACTCGTCGAGCGTGGCGAACTCGACGGTCCCGCCGCGGAGGCCGAGGTGAGGGCGAAGGTGGAGCCTCTTCTCGCGGCGGGGGCAGACCATCTGGTACTCGGATGCACGCATTTCCCGCATCTTGCGCCGCTCATCGGGCGCGTAGTCGCGGGGCGCGCCAAGGTGGTGGATCCCGCCCCGGCGGTCGCGCGCCAGGTCAGGCGGGTCCTCGCCGCGCGGGGCGCGCTCAACGCGTCTGGCGGCGCGCGCCACGAGTTCATCCGCACTTGATGCGCAGGGTGAAGCGGCAGCCCTTGCCGGGTGCGCTCTCCACCTGGGCGTCGCCGCCGTGAAGCGTGGCGATGTGCTTCACTATCGCGAGGCCGAGACCGGTGCCGCCCTGTTCGCGGCTGTGCGACTTGTCCACGCGGTAGAAGCGCTCGAAGATGCGCGCCTGGTCTGCCGCGGCGAGGCCGATGCCGTGGTCTTCGACGGTGAACACCGCGCCGCCGTCGCATGGCGAGAGCGACATCTCCACGTCGGGCGAGGCGGAGTGGCGCAGGGCGTTGTCGGCAAGGTTCACGAGGGCCTGCTCGATCAGGCGGGAATCGCACTGCGCGACGAGCTGTGCGGCGGGATGCACCACCAGGCGTACGCCGGCCTTTTCGGCGCGCGGGCGCACACGGTCTGCGGCGGATGCGAGGATGTCGGCGAGGTCGGCGGGGGCGAAGGATCGTGCGCCGTCTTCGTCGCCGCGTTCAATGCGGGCGAGGGACAGGATGTCGCGCGCGAGCGCGTCGAGGCGCATCGATTCGCGGCGCAGCATGTTCATGAGCTCGTGGCGCTCGTCTTTGGAGAGGGCGTTGCCGGAAGTTTCCAGCATGTCGACGGCGCCGAGTATTCCCGTGAGCGGCGTCTTGATCTCGTGCGAGACGTTGGCGATGAAGTCGCGGCGGAACTCGGCGAGGCGGCGCGTCTCGGCGAGGGCGCGCTCCTGGGCCTCGCGTTCGCGCGCGAGAGTGCGGTAGCGCACCACGAGGCGGAAGGTGAACAGCAGCACCATCAGGATTCCCGACGCGCCGACGAGGGCGGCGAATATCAGAACGGGACGGTTGGCGCGCAGAGGCGCGACTACCGTCTCGTAGGGAAGGGCGAGGCGCACGATGAAATCGTCGCCCGCGCGGCGGGCGCAGTAGAGCATCCGGGTGGAGGTGGTGGCGGACTTGCGAAGTGACACGCCTTCGCCTTTCTCCCTTGCCGCGGCCACTTCGGGGCATGAGGCGTGGTTGCCTGCGGCGCGGGATTCGGAGTCGAAGAACATTCCGCCTGCGCTGGTGAGCACGGTGAGGCGCATACCGTCCGCGCGCCGTGCGTCGGCAAATGCGCGCAGGCGGGCGAAGTCGCCTGTGGCGAGCGCCTCGCGTATCGCCTCGGAGGCGAGCTGTGTGCGCGCGGTGAGGTCGCGTTCGGCCCATTGTTCGACTGCGCGGCGGTAGGCGAGCGTCTCGGAGCGCAGCACGAAGGCGAACGCGGCGAGTCCGATGGCGGCGAGGATGCAGGGGATGAAGCCGGCGAGGGCGTGCTTCTTCATGGCTTCACCCTGTATCCAACGCCGCGGATCGTCTCGATGTGCGAGGCCCAGTCGCCGAGCTTCTTGCGGAGGCCCACGAGCTGGACGTCTACGGTGCGTTCGGTCACGCTCTTCTCCTCGTCCTGCATGGCGTCGATGATCTGGCTGCGGGTGTAGACCCGGCCGGGGCGCGAGGCGAGAAGGGCGATGAGGCGGAACTCGCCGCGAGTGAGGGTGAGCAGCTCGCCGTTGAGTGAGGCAGAGCCGGCGCGCGTGTCGATGCGCAGGCCGTCGAGGTCGCGACCCGCGGCGAGTGGATCGTTGCGGCGAAGGACGGCGTGGATGCGGGCGAGCAGCACTTCGCGCGAGAAGGGCTTGGTGACGTAGTCGTCGGCGCCAAGCTCCAGGCCGCGCACCACGTCTTCGTCCTCGCTCTTGGCCGTGAGCATGATTATGCGCACGTCGGCGAGAGTGGTGTCTTCGCGCACGCGGCGGCATAGGGTGAGGCCGTCGATGCCGGGAAGCATGAGGTCCAGGAGCACGAGCTGCGGCGGTTCGCGGCGGATGGCCTCGAGGCCTTCGTCGCCGCGTGCGGCGCTGCGCACATGGGTGAAGCCTTCGCTTCGCAGAAGCATCTGCAGAATGGTGCGGATGGTGGAATCGTCCTCCACAATGAGAATGTTCACGAGGTTGTTCATGCGACACTGCCTTTCGTTGGCTCATAGTGTATCATTATTTTGTTAAGCGCGCATTAGAGAAGTTGCCGCGCTGCAAGATCAAGCCTTTGGTATTGCGCAAGACGCAATGATAATGTATAATATCACTCGTCATGACAATTTCAGATGTAGCAAAGATTCTTGAGGGCTCGCTTGTGGTGGGCGACGCGATGGCGTCGCGCGCCGTGGGGGCCGTTGTCGCGAGCGACCTGATGAGCGACGTGCTGCTCGTGGACGCCGACGACATCCTTCTTCTGACGTCGCTCGCGTCGGATCAGGCGATACGCACGGCCCACATCGTGGGCGCGATGGGCGTGGTGGTGCACGACTCGAAGCCCCTTCCCTCGACGATGAGCCAGGTGGCGGAGCAGCTGAAGATACCGCTTGTGTCGTCGCCGCTTTCGAAGTACGAGAGCTGCGTGCGCCTGCATGCGGCGCTCGAGGCGGAGAAGTCCGCATAGGGAAGCGTGCGATGGCCGAGGTCCACAAGCCCGTAATCCTGCCCCCTCCACATGCGAGCGACGACGAGATCATAGCCCGCCATCCCCCGATTCCTCGCGTGACGACGGACGAAGACTCTCCGCTCGTCATAATGGAGCTTCTCCAGCGCATCAAGATACGCGACGTGATGCGCACCGACGTGGTGGTGCTGTCGCGGCGCGACACGATGCGCCGCGCGCAGGACCTGATGCGCCGCAACAGAATCAGCGGCATACCGATCGCGGAGGGGGGGAGGCTGTACGGGATTGTGTCCGTGGAGGACATCATCCAGGCGCTCTCCGGCGGCTGGATCGACGACGTGATCGTGAAGCACATGTCGAACCACCTCATCGTGCTCGAGGCCGACATGCCGCTCGCGTTCGCGCTCAAGTACTTCGAGAACTACAACTACGGACGCTTCCCGGTGCTCAACAAGGAGCATCGGCTGGTGGGGCTCATCAGCCAGCGCGACGTCACGCGCACGCTTCTCTACGAGCTCACGCTCGAGATCAACAAGCTCGAGAAGAAGGCGATGCAGAGCTCGCAGACCTCTGGAGACGACAGCCAGGCGGCGTATCTGCTGCGCGAGTGGTCCGTGCTGCACAACGACCTCGAGAACGCCGGCAAGGCGGCGAACGACATCAAGGCGATACTGCGCGAGCACAACGTGGACCGCCGCCTCACGCGGCGCATCGCGGTGGCCGCGTACGAGCTCGAGATCAACATCTGCATCCACTCGCACGGCGGCAATCTCACGTTCATGATTGCGGACGACGTGGCCACGGTGGTGGCCAAGGATACGGGGCCGGGCATACCCGACGTGGTCTGGGCCTGCAAGGACGGCACCTCGACCGCGAACGACTGGATACGCTCGCTCGGTTTCGGCGCGGGCATGGGTCTTGCGAACTCGAAGCGTGTCTCCGACCGCTTCGACATCAAGAGCGTCATGGGCAAGGGCACCACTGTGACCTGCTCATTCAACCTCAAGCCGGGCGGGGAGTAGGAGCGGTCTGGCATGGGCAGGGCTACGTCAGCTGTGCGCGTTGCGGTGCTGGGCGGCGGCAGGAGCGGCAAGGCGGCCGAGGCGCTTCTTCGCATGGAGGGGGCCGAGGTGACTGTGCTTGACGGCGACGTGCCTTTTCCACAGGGCGATTTCGATCTCTGCGTGACCTCTCCCGGAATTCCGCTCGACCATCAATGGCAGCGCGCTGCGCGCGAACGCGGGGTGAAAGTGGTCTCGGAGCTGCAGCTTGGCGCGGAACGCTGGCGCACGCGGGGCGGGCGCATGCTCGCGGTGACTGGCTCGAAGGGCAAGAGTTCGGTGGTCAAGCTCGTGGCGGACGCTGTTGGCGGAACTGCCTGCGGCAACTATGGCCTCCCGCTATGCGATGTCGTGAACGCGTTCGACGAGTCTTGCGCGCGTGGTGCGGCGGGATGGGCCGTCGTCGAGGTGAGC
>JAFUDL010000158.1 GCA_017459225.1 Kiritimatiellia bacterium | reverse complement strand
TTTCTAACTTGGATTTCACGCGCCCTGCGGGCTCGTTGTGGAAGTTACAGCGAAGGCTGTTTTCTGCCAGTTTCCTTAAACGAGAGAATTTTAGCATTTCCATGCGCCCGAGGCAAGGCGAAAGTGCGAGTGTCAGGTGTTTGGGCTGCATCTGTTTTTCACCCATACGTTTTGAGATTGGAAACAACCGGTACAACTGGTAAAAACAACTTCTTTTACGGCGGGCAACATGCCCGCCGATTCAAGAACGCCGCGAGGTTTCGCGGCAAGAAGAAGATGTTGTTTTTACACGTTGTTTTTGTTGTTTCCAATAGAACTTATAGGCAAACTGGAAAACCACGTCTATGACATTGTGGACGCACTGCATTTCTAAATCGGCAAATGGGCACGGGCGAGTTAGCCCGCGCGATTCTTCACACACCTCTGCGGCCATCGCGTCTCTGCAGCTCTGCGTTAAAAACAGTCTCGCCGGGTCTCCTTCTGCCTTCTAGCTCCACAGGGACAGACCCCACGCGGTTCCCGCGCGCCGAAGATCGTCGAGGCCGTGAAGAAGTCGGGGCGCGTCTATGCGCTCTTCGAAACGACGGCGTTCCGTCCGCAGGCCATCGCCATGCGCCGCATCTACGAGGCGGGCGGGTTCGGCCAGCTCGCCTACACCGAGGGCGAGTATTTCCACCCCTCCGATCCGAATTGGAAGTCGATCGGCTCGTACAAGGGATGGCGCATCGGCCTGCCGCCGCAGTACTATCCCACGCATTCCAACGGGTTCTACACCTGCGTTACGCACGGACACTTCACGGAGGTCTCCTGCGTCGGCACGACGAGCGACCATCCGGTCTACAAGGAGCGGAAGAACCCCTACGGCAACCCGTTCCACAGCGAGGTGGCGTTCTTCAAGACGAGCGACGGCGGCAGCGCGCGCATGACCGTGGCGTGGGGCCTCCCCGGCTACCACGGCGAGCTGGGGCGCTGCTTCGGCACGATGGGCTGCTTCCGCAACGACCGCTTCGCGGGCGACAGCTCGATCGTCAAGAACCTCAAGCTCATCCGCGCGGGCCTGCCGCCCGGCGTGAAGAACAACGGGCACCATGGCGGCTCGCACCCGTACCTCACGGACGACTTTCTGCGCGCGATCCTCGTGCCCGGGCACAAGGTGTGCGTGGACGTGGCGACGGCGCTCAACACGACGGTCTCCGGTGTCTACGCCCATCTCAGCGCGCTGAAGGGCGGCGAGACGCTGAAGGTGCCGTTTTTTAGCTTTTAGGCGCCGCCAGTCATGGCGTTGGCGGGGCGCCCATCACGAATGCGCACTTCGAGGACCGCAGCGGAATCTCGTAGCGCCCGTCCGCGCTCCGCGTGCCCTTCACCTCCCCGTCGGGTCCGACCACGCGGACCCGATAGGCCGTGCGGAAGGTGACGATCCGATCCGCGGGATGTTCGTCCCAGGGATCGTCCGCTGCGAACACGAGAATCGCGCGTTCGCGTCCCGTTCCGTTCCGCGGCACGAACTCGCCCACCACGAGCGGCAGACCGTCGGCACCCCGGATGTCGTCGAAGAACGCCGTGGACACATGATGCGGCGTGTCGAAGTTGACGCGCGGAATTCCCGTCTTCGGATCCGGCTCTATCCATTTCGCGGCTGCGCCCGTGAAGCCGGTAAAGTGGGTCTGCACGCGGCGGAACCGCATATAGTCCCGGTCGAAGCGGTGGATTTCGGCGATCACTTCCTTCAGGCGATCGTACTGGGCCGTCCGCTTGCCATCCGCGTTCAAGACGTTGTTCGTCCACCACCCCGCCGTCCAGCAGGCCCAGGTCAGCGTCTCAGCGCCGAAGGCGAGCGCCGCGTAGGCCTGGTAGCGCATCTTGTTCGCGGTCGTCACGTCGTCAGGATGGAAGGCGTTCACCTGCGGAATGTACCAGAAGGCGCGACCAGAATCGCGGCAGGCATCGGCAACGATGCGGGCATTGTCGTAGAAGCGGGCAAAGCCCCATTCCCGACGTTCGCGGAACTGGTAGGGATAGATGTCGTAGCTGATGTAGTCCAGGGGGATGTGTTTCACGTACGCATCCACATAGGCGACGTAGTTGGAGACACCGTAGTAGCGCGCCACGTTCGCGCCTTGGTGGATGCAGGGATGGAGATTGAGATACGGTTCCAGACGAAGGCCGTTCGCGGCGAGAAGCGACATGGCCCGCCCCAGATGGGGGAAGTCCAGCGCCGACAGCTCGTCCCCGAAATTGACCATTCGGTCGACCGGAGACGGATGGTAGGCCTTCCGCGCCGCCTCGTACTTCTCAAGCGGTGCCAGTTCGGCGATGTGGCCGTTGACCGAATCCACGCCTCCCCAATAGGTCGGGAATCCGCCCGCGCAGACGCTCACGAGACCGAGCTTGCGCATCGTCTCGATGGACTGCGGATCGTCCCCGAAATTCTCGCACACGAAGTCGATTCCACATACCTTCATGTCCTTGAAGATGGCCTCGGTCCGATAGGGCTTCGAGAGGCAGTAGGTCCCGAAGGCAACCCGCGACCGATCCGGCCACACGTCCCCGCTCCATCCGCACAGTGCCATTCCCAGCACCACGGCGGCCGTTCCCATATTCATCGTTTTCATTACTCATTCCTTGCTATAAGTTCTATTGGTGGAAACAACAAAAACAACGTGTAAAAACAACATCCTCTTTCTCGCCGCGAAACCTCGCGGCGTTCTTGAATCGGCGGGCATGTTGCCCGCCGTAAAAGAAGTTGTTTTTACCAATTGTCAATGTTGTTTCCATGCTAATTTATCCTCATTTGCATTATCTGGGGACAGTCCCCGCGCGTTTTATTCATCCCCATCTTCAGGCTCGATGGGCGCATAGTCCGGGGCGTCGGACGAAACGTCGACCATTGCCTTGATTCCGAACCCGCGCCGCCACAGCCAGGTCGCCAGCAGCCGTTCCCATCTGTAGACGTCGTTGTGCGGCCACGTGCTGACGCCGAATCCGTGGCATCCTTCCGGATAGAAATGCGCCTCGATCTTCGGCCAGCGGTTCTTCGCCACATGCGCGGCGAAATAGCCGACGCCGTTGTCGCGGTAGAGATCGGCGAGCCCGGCGATCAGGAACATCGGGGTCGAATTCGTGAGCGCGGGGGCTATGTCCTGCGGTATGCCGCCCCTGTCGGTCAGATACGCCGGATATACGAGAACCGCGAACGACGGCAACGCGCTCTCGGCGTCCGTCTCGTCCACCGGCTCGTAGACGCGGCGGCCGTTCACCGCGACGCCGCGCGTGGCGAGATGTCCGCCGGCCGAATATCCCATCACGCCAACGTATCCCTTGGCCACCTTCCACTTCTTCGCGTTGGCCCGCACGACCGAAAGCGCACGCTGCAGATCGGCGAGAGACGCGTCTTTCGGATAGGGCCTCACACGGTACTTGAGCACGAACGCCGCCACTCCTATGCTGCTGAGAAAGCGCGCCGTGCACCTTCCCTCGTGCTCGAAGTCGAGACAGCCGTACGCACCGCCGGGACAGATCACGACGCCCATCGCGGAGCGCGTAGTGTTCGTCGGAAGAAAGACCTCGATCGCCGGAACTGACACGTTCTGCACGATGCCCTTCTCTGAGACGGTCTCCTTCCCCACGACAACGCCCTTATTCGTGCCTACCGGCATGGCGCCGTCAGGCCAAAGCGGAATCTGCGTTTCGGCGAAAAGCCGGCAGACCGCGAAAACCGCCGCTCCGGCAAGAATGACACCTGTCTTATTCATTCGTTCTCTCCGTTTTCTTAAGCAAGAGGATTCTAGCATTTCCATGCGCCCGAGACAAGGCGGAAGTGCGAGTGTTTCGGGTTTCGGGTTTCGAGTTTCTGGTTTCGGGTTTCGAGGTTTCGAGGACAGAGGACAAAAGACAGAGGACAGAGGATCGGGCTGCGTGGTGCTTCGCATGTTCCAGCCGACTTCCTCTGAGCTTTGGCAACTAGAAACTCGAAACCTAGAAACTCGAAACTCTGAATGGGACTTGACGGGACTGTCCCCACGCATTTCCAAAGTTATGCTATAATATACGAAATCTTTTTGGAGAGATCAATCATGAAAAAAACCACTAGACGCACATTTCTGGGAGCGGCCGCGGGAACGTTCTTCATTCCCGCGCGGATTCTGTACGGACAGGAGCTGCCGCGCAAACAGCTGCGCCTCGCCGTCGTCGGCGCGGGCGGCATCGGCGGCATGACGAGCAGCGAACTGCGCAAGGCCGGCGCGACCGTCGTGGCGCTCTGCGACGTCAATTCCGCCAGGCTCGCAGGCGCCGCGCGCCACTATCCTGGCATCCCCAAGTACATGGACTGGCGCGAGCTCTTCAAGCACCACAAGGACTTCGACGCCGTTGCCGTCTGCACGCCCGACCACACGCACGCCATCATCGGACTCAACGCGATGCGCCTCGGCAAGCATGTGTACATCCAAAAGCCCCTCGCCCACTCCTACGAGGAATGCAAGATGCTCCTGGCCGAACAGAAGCGCACCGGCGTCGTCGCGCAGATGGGCAACCAGCACCATCCCCGCGGCAAGGCGTTCCGCATCCTCGCCGAGACGGGCATCATCGGCGAAGTGACGGAGGTGGTGTGCTGGACCGACCGCCCCGGACGCTTCTGGCCGCCCGCGCCGAAGGCATATCCCGCCACCGGCGCGTTCGACCACGGCTTCACCGCAGAGTCCTGGGACGTCTGGCTTGGCCCCGGCCCCGCGCACCCCTGCTCGCCTCTCATCGCCCCCTTCAAGTGGCGCGGCTGGTGGGACTACGGCACCGGCGCTATCGGCGACATGGCAATCCACAACGCCGACCCCGCCTTCGAGATCTTCGGCTGGAATGCCCCAATCTCCGTGAAGGGAATCTGCGACGAGCCCGTGGTGGCCTCATTTCCCGGCCGCGCCAAGATCGAGATGACCTTCGCGCCCACGCCCAAGAGCCCGCGCACAGTGAAGTTCACATGGATGAACTCCAGCCAGACGCCGCCGCTCCCCAAGGGCGTCCATCCCAAATACGCCTTCGGCGACAACGGCCTCATGTTCGTCGGCACGAAAGGCATCTTCAACGGCGTGGTGTGGGGCGGCGGAAGCCCAATCGTGATCGCCGCCACGGACCACGAGTGGAACGAGGACACGAAAAACATGCAGCGCGAGGGAGCAAAGGCGATCCGCGGCCTCGAGTTCCACAACCACTATGTGGAGTTCGTCAACGCGGCGAAGGCCGGCACCCCCGAGGCGTGCGCAAGCAAGATGTCGTACGCAGCGCCGTTCACGCAGTCGCTCCTCGTTGGCGCGATAGGCCTACGCTTCCCCAACCGCGAGCTCCACTTCGACCCGGCCGCAGGACGCTTCACCGACTGCCCCGAGGCGAACGAGTTCCTGAAGGCGCCCTCGCGCGGCGCTTTCTCGATGAAGGACTTCGCCTAGGCAGCAGCAGTTCGAAAATTGCGCTATTGCAAAACTGATGCTGATGTGCGATAATGTTTCCGTGGAGCGGGGCGTTCCCGCTCCAGCAACTCAAACAAAAAGGAGATCCAGCATGAAAACTCTGATTCTCGGCACCGCTCTCGCAGCGGCTGCTCTTTTCACCGGATGCGCCCAGGTCGGCGGCCCCACAACCACCACCGCGCTTGGATTCGGCGGCATCATCATGGACCACAAGGCCCCCGCCGCGTTCAACATCGACAACACCGTAAAGTGCGCAAAGGTCGGCCGCGCAAAGAGCAAGAGCGTGGTACTCTTCACGACGGGCGACAGCTCCATCAAGGCCGCCATGGACTCCGCCGGCATCACCAAGGTGAACCACATCGACTACGAGATCTTCAACATCTTCAACCTCTACTCCGAGGCCACAACGATCGTCTGGGGCGAATAGCCGATTATTCCGCCGCAGACGATTGTTCCGTCTTCGTCATAGAAAACGGCGGACTGCCCGGGCGCAACGCCGAATAGTCCTTCGCCGGGCGCTCGGCAGCGTCCGCCCTCAAGCTCCACCGGCCCAAGAGGCGTGCCGGTGGAGCGCACTTTTACAAAAGCCCTGATCGGCTCATTCGTAGGCGCGTGCGCCATCCAGTGCAAGTCGTCGACGGCGAACTCCCGCGAGAACGCCTCTGCGCGCGTTCCAAGCACCACGCGGTTGCAGCATGCGTCCACTCGCACAACGTAGAGCGGCTCGTGCGCGGAAACGCCCAGACCCTTCCGCTGGCCAACGGTGTAGTTCCAGTAGCCCTGATGCCGCCCCAGAACGCGCCCCGAAAGATCGACGATATCGCCTTCGCGCGGCGGCGCGCCGATGAGCTCGCTCTTGTCGCCGGAATAGAAGTCCTGCGAGTCCGCCTTGTCCGCCGCCGCAATGGCGTGTTCGCGCGCGATGCGGCGTACATCCACCTTCGTGAGATCGCCAAGCGGGAAGAGCACCTGCGAGAGCTGCTCCTGCGAAAGGCGGTAGAGGAAATAACTCTGGTCCTTCTTCTCGTCCGCCGCGCGACGCACCGCGAAGCGTCCGCCGGTGCGCACAATGCGCGCATAGTGCCCAGTGGCGAAGCAGTCGAACTCCACGCCCTGCGCGCGCGCCAGGCGGGGCAGAAGGCCGAACTTCAGCGACGCGTTGCAGAGAACGCACGGATTCGGCGTCTCGCCGCGCAGCGATATCTCGCGGAAGGCGTCCACGATCTCGCGCTCGTACGCCTCGGAGCAGTCGAGCACCCTATAGTCCACGCCTATGGATCTCGCGAATTCGGCTG
>JAFUDL010000157.1 GCA_017459225.1 Kiritimatiellia bacterium | reverse complement strand
GTCCGCAATGGCGCGCCAATGGCTAGTCCAAGGCGCGCCATTGCGGCAGTTTGGAGCGGACTGGAAGCCCGTTCTCCCAGAAGCGTGCGGAATTATGGTATGAAGCGCGCGAGATTTTGATATAATATTACGCGGATTTCAAACCACAACAGAATAAGAACAGGAGACAATGATGAACGTTGGAGTATTCCTCTGCCTTGAGCCATACACGTCGCTCGAGAACAACCTTCGCCTCGCGCACGAGTACGGCTTCACGCACGCGGACATCACCGACACGCACTCGAGCGGCAGCATGTTCGCGAGCGCCGGGCTCTCCGCCTCGGTGAGCCTTGACGACAACCCCTTCGAGATACGGCGCATCTTCGAACGCAACGGAATGAAGATCATGACCCTCAGCGCCCACGCGCTCCTGCTGGAGCCCTCCTCCCCCGCCAACTACGCCACCGCCGAAATCATGAAGGCCATCAAGTTCGCCGCGGGCGCGGGCATCGAGTACGTGATCACCACCGAGACGTTCGCCAAGAGCGAGTGGGCGAAGTCGCTCACCTACAAAGAGAAGGTGTTCATCGCCGCGGAGAAGCTGTACAATCCCTGCAAAATGGCGGCGGACTACGGCATCAAGCTCTGCCTCGAGCAGCATGGTCCGCTCACCGACACGATCGACGGCATCGCCGACATAATGGACCGCCTCGGCAACCCCGACTCCCTCGGCGTCAACCTCGACACCGGCAACAGCTGGCTCGGTGGCACCAACCCCGTAGACCTCGCAAAGAAGTACCACGACAAGATCTACCACATCCACTGGAAGGACCTCGGCGAGGAGTGGCTCCCCAAGCGCGGCACAGTGTTCGGCTGCGGCTTCTCCACGATCGAGGTAGGCACTGGCTGCATTGACATCGCCGGCGTGATCGAGGTCCTCAAGGACAACAAGAACATCAAGTACTCCACGCTTGAGGTTGGCGGCAGCGCGGAGCTTCTGCGCGCAAGCGCCAAGTACATCGAGGACCGCTGGAACGCCTAGCGCCCCCTTGTCCCTTCTAAAGACAGCATAGAATTCAACGAAAGCAGTGACGCAGAATATGGCAAGCAAAGCTTCAATGATGGATTTCGCCTCGCTCCTCGACAGTCAGCTCAAGAGCTACCGCAGGGGCTTCAACCCGGGCGACACGGTGAAGGCGCGTGTTGTTACGGTTGGCGAGGAGTACGTGACCTTGGACGTTAACGCCAAGAGCGTGGGACTTCTTCCGGTCTCGGACGTCCTCGACGAGGAGGGCGAGCCCACGGTGCGCCGCAACGACGAGATCGAGGTGTCGTTCGTCGCGATGCAGCGCGACGCCTTCCTCTTCGCGAAGGCCGACGTCGCGTCCTCCGCCGCCGTTGCCGCCATTGACCAGACCATCCAGCACGCCTTCAACAACCACCTCGCCCTCGAGGGCAAGGTGGTGAAGGAGGTGAAGGGCGGCTATGAGGTCACCGTGGCAGGCCATCGCGGCTTCTGCCCCTACTCGCAGATCGACCGCTCCCGCCGCCAGCTTCCGCCCGGCGCCGAGAATCCATACGTGGGCAAGACGTTCTCCTTCCTCGTGCAGGAGTACGGCGAGGACGAACGCGGCGCCAACCTCATCGTGAGCCGCCGCGCCGTGCAGGAGAAGGAGCTGCAGCAGGCCAAGGACTACCTTCGCGACACGCTCGCAGTCGACCAGACGCACAACGGCACCGTTGTGAAGGTGCTCGACTTCGGCGCGTTCGTGGACCTCGGCGGAGTGGAGGGGCTTGTGCCGGCGCGCGAGATTTCCTGGGACAAGGTTGTAAAGCCCTCCGACTTCGTGAAGGAAGGCGACCTCGTGACGGTGAAGGTGCTCGCCCTCGACTGGGAACGCGACCGCATATCGCTTTCGATCCGCCAGACGCAGGCGAAGCCACTTAAGCCGCGCACGCCAGAAGAGCTCGCCGCCGAGGCGGAGGCGAAGGACGTCGAGGACTGGATGGCGGCCAACGAGGGCAAGACCGATTCGTTCTCGAACATCGGCTCGGCATTCGACGGACTCAAGTTTGGCTAAGATGGAACCGCTGGCAAAGCTAGAGTGGCACGAGGGCGTGCTGAAGGCGTCCAGCCCCAACCTGCCGCCGCTTGCGTGGACGCGTCCGGCGGACCTCGCCGAGGCGCGTCTTGAGATAGAGCCGCCCGTCGCGTCGCTCGCTCTTGAGGACGGAAAGGACCTTCTCACCGCGGCGTTCGCCGTGGTGCCGTTCGTGCGCGAACCGCTGCCCAAGCCGTCCTTCGGCCCCGGCGTTACGCCCGCCGCGAGCGAAGCTTTTCTCGTCTTCACCGGCCAGAACGCATCCTCGCAGCGCGCCGATGCATTCCGCGTGATGCGAGGCGAGCCAGAAGACTTCGTGGTGTGCGCCCGCCGCTACAAGGACGTGTGGAAGGCCGCTGCGTTCGCCGTGGAGCCAACCGCGCTCACGTTCAGGTTCGAAGACCTCTACCTGCAGCTGCCCAAGACCGCACCCCGCTACGAAGATTACATCGTGGAAGTCGTTCGCGACCCAAATTCCAAAGACACCCCTGAAGCCCAGGCCGCGGGCATGGTGCGCGAGACGATCACAGGCGTGCCGCCTGACGCGCGCATTCGTCTTGAGCTTCAGCGCGGCGGCGGTTTCACACTCACGTTCTGGCCTGTGGCGGCCGTGCATTGAAGATGACGGACGCCCATTTCCACCGCAACGTCTACGACGCATATCTTTCGCTCGACGGGCGCGAGTGGCGCTTCTTCGGCGTCCACCCATGGCAGGCGGGCGACATGCAGTGCGAAGGCGTCGATGCAGTGGTCGCCGGGGTTGAAGCAGACCTTGCGCAGAATGTTCATGCGGGAGTTGGTGAGATCGGGCTCGACCGTCTGCGCGCGAAGACCATCCCACCGGCGCAGCGCGCCGCGTTCGAGCGCCAGCTCGCCCTCGCCGCCGCGCTTGCGCGCCCGGCAGTGCTGCATGGCGCGAAGTGCTGGGGCGAGGTGGTGAAGGCGTGCATGCCGTACGCGGGAAGAATCCCCGCATTCCTCTTCCACGGTTTCTCGCGCAGCGAAGGGCTGCTGCCGCAGATTTTCGCGATGAACGGCTTCGTCTCGATTGGTCCGGCGCTTCTCAACGACCATGCTGTGAACTACCGCGCGATGGCGAAGTCCATTCCGCTTGAGCGCCTGCTGATCGAGACCGACATGGACGAATCCGCCGCGCCGCAGGACGGCGCGCCTTCCCGAGCCGAGACGCTTCATCTCGTCCACTTGAAGCTCGCCGAGATTCGCGGTGTCGATGCGGTGGGTCTTGAGCGCGCCCTCGATGCCAACGTCCGCTGTTTCATGGAGGCTCTTGCATGACGCCGCGCGACTTCAACGAGAAGCTCCTTGCCGGGTGGGGAGGCGCGGACGTCTTCAACCAGGCTGTGGCGATTGCCGCGCGCGGGAATGTGGTTTCGGCCGAATGGGACGACGCCGCGCGAAAGGCCACGGGAAAGATCTCGCAGCCGAACGGATGGGATATGCCCACCGGCTTCACGCTCTCCCCCGATGGCTACGTAGAATCGCAATGTCCTTGCCGCACCAACCAGCAGTTCGGCAGGATATGTCCGCACGTCGTGGCCGTGGCGCTCTATCTGATGTGCCGCATGACGGATCCCGAGGCAGAGGAGAACCATCAGCGCGAACTGCGCGCCGCACGGCGCCGCGCGGCCATAGATCCCTCCGCGTACATTCTCAGGTCCCCGAAGGGCGTGCCGATGCGCATCGACCTTTCGTGGAACGAGTCCACTTCCCGCGACGAGTTCTACGCCGGGGGAGTGAAGACGACGTTCGCTCTCGTGGACAAGTCGGGCGTGCGCCATTCGCCCGACGATCCGCGCCTTCGCGAGTCGCCCGGCGTGTACCTTTCCCCCGCTGCGTGCAATCTGCTGGACGTCATCGAGGACATCTGTGAAGGCCCGGCCACTCCGGAGATGGTTCTTTCTCCTGGCGACTTCCTGAACATCGTGGAGCTGCGCGCGAAGGGAGAGCCTGTGCGTTCGCTGCTGCGCGCCGAGTTCTTCGAGGAGAGCGGAAAGTTCGCGATCTACCCGTGGGCGGAGCTTCCGTTCGAGCATGTGGCGTCTTGCGACCGCTTCTTCGTGCATGGACGAAAGGGCTTCGTATGGAGTCGTCCGCTCGGCGAGGCGGGGCAGGGACGCGGCACGTTCACGCCGCTCGCGAACGTGCTGCAGGACGCCTTCCGTTCGCTGTACCAGCACGACGAGGTGATTCCACGCGAGTCGATGGCGTCCTTCATCAAGGGCAACCTGCCCGTGCTTCGCAGAGTGTGCGACGTGCAGATCTCGCCAGACGAGGACCTATTCAAGTTCGTGCCCGACAAGCCCGTGATCAAACTCTGCGTGGTGGGTTCGCGCGCATCGCTTGGCGCGGACCTCTATGCTGTGTACGGTTCGCGCGAGATACGCTGCTGCGAGCCGACGGGCCCGTACGACATATGCCGTCCCGATCCGGAGGACATGCTTCTCTACCACATGCGCAACCTTCCAGCGGAGGAGGCCGCGATGAAGACTCTCGAGTCGCTTGGCTTCGAGAGGGAGCGCGACACCAAGCGCCGCTTCATCACCGAGCCGCGCGACGTTCTGAACTTCCTTGGCGGCGGCGCGCCATCGCTCGCGCGCCGTGGATGGAAGGTAATATTCTCGGAGCAGCTCGACGAGATGGTGGACTCCATGGGCCATGTGATAGCTCTTGTGGACGTTGCCGACGTGCCTGGCGCGAAGGACGGCGCGTTCGAGGTGGGCTGCACTTTCGACGACGGCGGGCGCAACATCCCTCCTTCCGAGATACAGGCCGCCATCAACCGCGGCGACTCGTATCTGATGCGCAACGGCGAGACGCTGCTGCTCGATTCCGACGCCGTGGCACAGATGCGGCGTGTCTTCGCCGACTGTCCAAGCCGCGCAGGCGCAAAGCCGGGGCATTTTCGGGTGGCCTCCCTCTATGCCCCGTACGTGCGCGCGTCGCTTGACGTGATTGCCGACGCGGTGGAGCTTGACGACGCGCCTGCGCCCAACTGGCGCGAGACGGCCGCGAAGCGCAACCGTGATCCGGGAGCCAAGTGGGAGAAGGTGGATCTTGGTCCGCTCGAGAACACGCTAAGGCCCTACCAGAAGGAGGGCGTTTACTGGATGCGCTTCCTCGAGCGCAGCGGCCTTTCGGGACTGCTGGCGGACGAGATGGGCCTTGGCAAGACGCTGCAGACTCTCACGTGGATATCGCTTGCGCGCACCGATCCCGAGGCGCGCGGCAAGCCAGCACTCGTGGTGTGCCCCACGTCGCTTGTGCAGAACTGGGCCGCCGAGGCAGAGAAGTTCACGCCGTGGATGAAGCGCCTCGTGGTGTCGGGTCCGAACCGCGCCGAGACCTTCGACTCGATCCAGAGCCACGACCTTGTGATCACCTCGTACGCGCTTCTGCAACGCGACCTCGAGGCTGCCTATCTCGACAAGACGTTCAGCGTGGTGGTGCTTGACGAGGCGCAGCACATCAAGAACCGCCAGACGCGCAACGCACGCGCCGCGAAGCGCCTTGAGTCGGTGCAGAAGCTCGTCCTATCCGGCACGCCTGTGGAGAACTCGGTGGCGGACGCGTGGAGCATCTTTGACTTCCTGATGCCGAACTATCTCGGGCGGTATGAAGAATTCAAGTCCACCACCCAGGAGCCGATCGAGAGCGGCGGCGCTGAAGGACGTGCCGAACAGGAGCGCCTTCACCGCAAGCTGCATCCTTTCATCCTGCGGCGCCTAAAGAAATCGGTGGCCAAGGACCTGCCCGACAAGATCGTGAAGGTTGCCTATTGCCCGATGACAACCGCGCAACAGAGCTGGTACAACAGACTGCTCGCGGACGCGCGCGGCAAGATCGGCGACATGGTGAAGGCAAAGGGCTTCGCGAAGTCGCGCATGGAGATACTTGCGCTTCTCATGCGCCTTCGCCAGGTCGCCTCACACCTCGAGCTCCTCAAGGAGTACCGTGAGCAACATCCCTCCCCCACGAACCACGAACCACGAACCACGAACCACGACCTCTCAGGCAAGCTCGAGGTGTTCTTCGAGATGCTCGACGAGGCGATGGACGGCGGGCACCGCGTGCTCGTGTTCAGCCAGTTCGTGACCATGCTCACCATACTCAGGCGCGAGCTGGAGGCGCGTGGAATCACGTACTGCTATCTCGACGGCGAGACGAAGGACCGCCTTGGCGAGTGCCGCCGCTTCAACACAGACGAGTCGATTCCGCTTTTCCACATTTCGCTTCACGCTTGCGGCACCGGGCTGAACCTCACCGGGGCGGACATGGTGGTGCACTTCGACCCGTGGTGGAATCCGGCCGTAGAGGACCAGGCGACCGACCGTGCGCACCGCATCGGGCAGAAGAAGACGGTCTACGTGGTGAAGATGATTGCCGAGAACTCGGTGGAGGAGAGGGTGCTCGCGCTTCAGCGCAAGAAGCAGCTTGTGATCGACGCGACGGTGGGCACGACGGATGCCGATGCCGTCCAGAAGCTCACCTACGACGACATCCGCGCAATCGTGGGAATCTAATTGCATGGACCATTGACTTGCCGCACACGGGTTTGGTATAATACGTGCGCACATAGCACGGCACACGGACCGTGCGGCGGAATTCGGACTGGAGGCGCAGAATGAGCATAACATTGTCGATACCACCTGCGATCGTGCAGGAAGTGAGAGAGTGGGCCGAAGCGAACGGCACCAGTCTCAATCAGTACGTTCGCGACTGTCTTGAGGCAAAGGTCAGGGATATCCAGGCCATGCGCAAGACGCGCGGAGAGGCGTTCAGGGATTTTCTCCTGAATCTTCCTCCTAGTGGTCTTCCTAGAAACTACAAGTTCAACCGTGAACGTGATGCGGTGAGGTGAATATCCTATGAGATTCTTCGATACGAACGTGCTGGTCTATACGCAGGATGATTCCGATCCGCGCAAGCGTGCAATCGCAATCGACCTTGTCACACATGCACTTGAAGTCAATCATGACGGCTGCATATCAACGCAAGTTCTGCAGGAGTTCTGCAACACGATGTACAAGAAGACAAAGAGGACCAAGGAGGAGATAGATGTATTTCTCGACTACTTCCGCGATCTGCTAAGGATAGACGTGACAATCGACCTTGTGCGTCACGCACTTGCCGTGAAGGAAGAGTACGGCATACAATTCTACGACGCATTGGTCGTGTCGGCCGCAGAGAAGCTTTGCTGCACAGAGATCGTGAGCGAAGACCTGAATCCCGACCAAATGTATCGAGGCATGGCGGTTGTCAATCCTTTTGAGTGACATTATTCCCTTTTGCGGTGAAATATGCTATAATTACAGCCGTTTTCCAATAAGAGGCTTTTAAGATGAAACCGATTCTCCTTTCAGGGACCGCGGCGTTTTCGCAGTTCCGTCTAGACGCTTTGCGCGCGGCCATGGGTGCGCGTGACGGCGCCCTTAGAAACGCGCAGATAGAGGCGACATGGGTGTACGCCATCGAACCGGAGGGCAACGGACCCGACGCCGCCACGCTCGAGCGCGCGGCCCTTCTGCTGAATGCGGAGGGAACGGGCGGCTTCTGCGCCTCGGCGTCTTTCTACGTGACCCCGCGAAAGGGCACGATCTCGCCATGGAGCTCGAAGGCGACAGACATCTTCCGCAATTGCGGCCTCAAGGGCATAGCGCGCGTCGAACGCGGCATACGCTTCAACATCTCGCCCTCGCCGTCTCCCAGCGCCATCGGCGCGCTTTACGACCGCATGACTGAAGGCGTGTACGACTCGCTCGACGACATCT
>JAFUDL010000156.1 GCA_017459225.1 Kiritimatiellia bacterium | reverse complement strand
GGCGATGCCAATCGACTTCTCCGGCGACAAGCCGCCGATGCGCGCCAGCTGGGATCTTCAGCTCCGCTTCGATCTCTCGCGGGCGGACGGCATTCAGTTCGACTTCTACTGCAGCGACCTCGACCAGTTCGCCAGCTTCAGCTGCTACTTCAAGAGCGGAGCGGGATGGTACCACGGCACATTCTGTCCGGAGGAGAACGGCAGGTGGCAGCACGTGAAGGTGATGAAGTCGCAGGTGGAGCTTGAGGGGAAGCCCGAAGGGTGGGACAAGGTGACGACCGTTCGCATCAGCGGCTGGCGCGCGGGCGAGGGCAAGGCAGTGTGCGCGATGGCGAACCTCGCCTACGAGGGCGGCGAGTTCGCCGACGTGGTGGTCGTCTGCGCCGAGTCGGTTGCCTCAGGCGGCGGCGATGAGGCCGTGAGGTGCATGCGGTATGCCGACAGAATGGCCACCGCGCTGCGCGCGACAGGCCTTGTGGCGTCCGTCGTGCCAGACCGTGCGCTCGCCGAGGGCTCTCTCACGAACGCCGTTGCGGTGGTGCTGCCGTACAACCCTGCGCTGCCCGCCGGGAAGGCCGATCTTCTGAAGGCGTACGTGGCCGCAGGTGGAAGGCTTCTTGAGTGCAACGTGCAGAGCGCAGAGGCGGAGGGCATAGAAGGGGCGCTGCGTTCGACGGACAAGCGCCTTGGTGCAACGGGTTCTGTGGACGTCGTCTTTCTTCGCGGGCTCGTGGGCAAGATGGCGCCGGCCCTTGAGAAGAAGATGGCGAAGCACGATGCGGACGAAGCCGAGAGGAAGAACGAACTGATGAAATGGCTCGCGTCAAGGCCGTCCTGCAAGGGCGAGAGGCGCGCGTTCTGGTGCCACAGCGCGAGAGGCCTGGGCGCGCTCGGATGGGATGCCTCGGTCAAATATCTCAAGGCCCAGGGCTTCAACGTGATCATCCCCAATCTCTGCTGGGGCGGCGTGGCGTTCTATCCCTCGAAGGTGCTGCCGGTTGCCGCCGACGTGGGGACGAAAGGCGATGCGTTCGAGCAGTGCCGCGCCGCGTGCAGGAAGTACGGCGTGGAGATGCATGTGTGGAAGGTGTGCTGGAACATGGGGCATCACACGACTGCCGCGTACGTGAAGAAGATGAAGGACGCAGGGCGCACGCAGGTGGACTGGAAGGGCGCCCCGAAGGAGAGGTGGCTCTGCCCGTCGCATCCCGACAACCAGACGATGGAGATCGAGGCGATGGTGGAGCTTGCTAAGATGGGACCGGACGGCATTCACTTCGACTACATCCGCTACCCCGGCCTTGACTGTTGCTTCTGCGCAGGATGCCGCGCCCGCTTTGAGGCCGAGATCGGCACGCCCGTCGAGAACTGGCCTGGCGACGTGCGCGACGAGAAGAAGCTCAGGGACCGCTGGAACGAGTTCCGCTGCGCCAACATAACGAAGGTCGTGCGTACGGTCTCGGAGCGCGTGCGCCGCGAGACGCCTGGAATTAAGATTTCGGCCGCGCTGATGTCCAGCCCCTCATCTGCTGTTTCGTCGATGGCGCAAGACTGGCCCGCATGGTGCGAGGAAGGTCTTCTCGACTTCGCCTGCCACATGGACTACGTGAACGCCGCCCCGCAGTTCCGCAGCCAGGTGCGTTCGCAGCTGAAGCGCGCCGACAAGGTGCCGCTCTATCCCGGCATCGGCCTTTCGTGCTGGCCGAGCGACGGACGCGACGCCGAACGCCTCGCCAGGCAGATCGAGGCCGCTCGTGCGCTTGGACTAAAGGGCTTCACCGTGTTCAACTTCGACCATCGCGCCGAGCAGGTGCTGCCGCTAATGCGCCTTGGCGTGACCAAGGACGACTAGTGCTCCGATCCCATTCGCCTTGAGTTCGTCGTTCCACATGCCTGCGTTTGCAAAGCGTACGGGGCGGCGTGGCATGTCGCCCGGTTTCTCGTCCTTGAGCGGCGCGCAAACGCGCAGGAACGCGTTGTAGCGTCCTGGATTGATGTCACATGGCGTGTGGAAAGGGATTTCCACGCGCCGTTTCTCCCCGCCTGGAATCGAAGACACATCGCCGCGTGCAGGAACGACGTGCGACTCCGCTCCGGATGTCAGCACCACGTCGATGCGCGATGGCAGCAGAAGTCTGCCGAAGCCAGTGTTCTCCACGTCAAGCACGATGGATGCATTGTCGTTGCGCCGCAGCGCCTTGGGAATTCGCGCGTCGCGGACGACGAACCTGTACCCCATGTGGTCGAACATGAACTTGTGCAGGTCTGCGCCCTCGTACTCCTTAAGGTCTGGCATGCCGTCGAACTTGTAGGTGGCGGCGTTGAACGTGAGGCCTGCGATGAATTTGCAAAGCGGGTGTTTCGTGTCGCCGGCGTTGCGGAGATAGTTCAGGTGCGTGCGGTACCATTCCTCAACGATGTTCCACCTGGCGGGGTCGAATAGCTCGCGCGTTCTCTCGCGGTTCTTTAGAATCCAGTCCATGCCCACGTAGGCTAGTTCGCCTCCGTAGGGGTGGTCGCCGAATGTCGAGAGAAGGGTGCGGCCGAGCTCGCGTTTCCAGGGGCCGGACCATGTGCCGTAGTCCCACCACGTGCCGAGATAGCCGTCGTTGTACATTCCGAAGCGTTGCAGGTCTTTCGCCTTGAACGGCAGCATCGCGGCTATTCCGGCGGCATTGGTGGCGGCGAACGAGGCGATGTAGTGAGGCGTTCTCACGAGAATGGAGATGTCCTGCGGTAGCGTTTCGCAGTAGGTCTTGAGAATGCGGTTCATGTACTCGGGTCGGCAGTAGTCGGAGGAGTGCATTTCGCCCCATGGACCGGCGACGCCGGCCTCCACGCCAACGATCACGTCGTCGAAGTCGCTCATGATTGCAGAGAGGTCGCGCACGTGGCCGAGAAGCACCTTGAAATCTGAGGGTTCGCATCCAACGGAGTCGCTCCATGTGTAGCCAAGACGCACGATGAGGGATCCGCCATTGAGCCGCGTTTCGGAGAGATAGCGCCTTACGTCCGATTTCATCGCGTCTGTGAGGGGAATGTCCGCCTTGCCGACGCGTTTCTCGGGGGGACGGTGCTTGCCCTGGAGGCGTCCGCCCGAGAATCGGCTTAGCTCCCAGAGCGAGGAATTGAACGACTTTGCGCCGTGCCATTTGGGCAGGCCTTCGGGGAGGAAAACCTTCCATCCGCCTGGGGCGTAGCCTCTGGCGGGTCCGGCAAATGATTCGGCGGAGTCGACGTATGGTATGTCCGGCCTGACGGATTCGTCGTCTGCACCGGCTGTGCATGTGGAGATGGCGGCCATTGCCGCCGCGCATGCCCAGTATCTCCAGCGATTGTTCATAGCTGTCTTTCCTTGTTCGTCTTTCGCGCATCATTATACCAAAATTTCTTTGCACCGCCATCTGACGCTGCGCATTCTCGTTGCAAGGGCTAAGGCAGATGTGGTAAAATGTGCGCCATGAAAGCCGCGAGGGCGGCGATGGACAATTGTATACATCGAAGAGGACGAAAATGAAGATCAGCAAGCGCGAATTTTTGAAGAGGCTTGGAATCGGCGGCG
>JAFUDL010000155.1 GCA_017459225.1 Kiritimatiellia bacterium | reverse complement strand
GTGGCGAATCGCCCGCATCGCGCGCATGAGAGCAGAGCGTGCGGACCGTGCGGGAGACGCGGCAACGGCAGAGGCGGACATGAAGCTTTCGCAGGATCTTGACGACTGCAATGGTTCTTTGCAGAAGATTCTTGCCGACATGGAGCGCGCCCGTGCAACTTCGCTTCATCAGGTGACGCCACGCGAGGGACTGCAGCTCGCTCTCGCCAGAGGCAACTTCTTCCTTGCGGAGGGATATGCCCGCACGATATTGAAGGCGATGAAGGACGACCCTGACGCGCATTTTGCAATGGGCATGTACTATGTCAAGCAGTCCCAGTGGGCTCGTGCCGAGGAGCATCTCAAGGCGTATGCGGCAAAGCGGCCCAAGCAGCCGGTGGTGTGGAACAACCTCGCCATGGTGTGTTTGAAGATGAACAGGTTTAACGAAGCCGAACAACATGCCAAGAAGGCTCTAGAGTTGATTCCCGAATCGGCAGAAGTGAAGGACACAATCAAGCAGATCGAAGAGGCGAAGAAGGCTGCTGCCGCGCCCAAGGCGTCTGCAAAGGAAGGCAAATGACATTGACTAAGACGGCATTGATTCTTGCGGCGCTGGCCGTGCTCTCATCTGTTGCGGCGGAGTCTGCGCCTGAGTTCGAGAAGGTGCCCGCGCAGGCGATGAAGGAGCTCAAGGGCGCAGTTGGCAAGCCGCTCGACAGCGGCATCGTTTTTGTGAACGGTCGCTACATTCGTCCGCCCTACCGCGTGGCGCGCATGGGAACTGCGATCTTCATCAACGATGTGCAGGTGACTGGTCAGATCAACTCCTGGCGCAAGTTCCTTGCCACACAGCCAGGCTTCACTGGGCAGATTCCCGCCAAGCAGCAGACTCCAGCAGTCGTGAAGGCGAAGGATCTCGACGACCTCTTCGCGGATGACGATCCGCCTGCGCAAGACGCCAAGCCCGAGGCCCCCGCTTCTGCTTCCGAGCCTGAGGTCAATTTCTCGGCAAATGCGCGCAGCGCTGAGCTCCTTCGAGAGATCGATACGTTCCGCGCCGGAGTGCAGCGCAGACTGCGCGAGGGGCACGCCTGTTTCTTCGGCTCGCGCTACGCACGCGTTGAGGTGCCGCCGGGCCTTGTGAAGAAGCTGCTCGAGGTTCTGCCCGACGCCATGCGCGAGGCGGATGACGGGGTGGACCTTGAATCGCGCATCCGCGCGAGGGGGATCGTGTTCCTCAACCGTACAATCTGCAATGAGCTGATCGAGCATCGCCCAGACTACCTGAAGCTGATCGAGAGAAAGAAGGCTCTCCTTGAGCAGGAGCGCATGGAGGCGATGTCGCGCCGCAATATGCAGGAGCGCGGCAGGTAGTTTGTCCCTTCCGAGACGAGGAAAGGCGCATGGAGCTCACGTCGCCCGCAAATCCAAGAATCAAATACGTTGTGCGACTTCGCAGCTGCTCGGCCCGCGAGGAGTCGGGCGAGATGATCGTTGAGGGATTCCGTGAATGCAGGCGCGCGCTTGACAACGGGTATCGTCCGCACATGATCTTCCATTGTCCCGACCTGTATCTCAAAAACGAGAACGAGGCGGGAATCGTCTCCGACAGCGTGGCGCGCGGCGCCGAGGAATACGAGTGCTCGAAGGCCGCATTCCTCAAGATGGCGTACAGAGACCGTCCGGACGGACTTCTGATGGTTGGTCCGCACGTGGCGAAGCGCCTTCAGGATCTGTCGTTGCCGCCCAACGCTCTTGTGATCGTAACCGAGGCGATCGAAAAGCCGGGCAATCTTGGCACGATACTGCGCAGCGCCGATGCGGCGAACGTGAGCGCGGTGATAGTTTGCGACCGTGCGACCGACATCCACAACCCCAACGTGGTGCGCGCTTCTACTGGAACGATGTTCTCCGTGCCGATCGTCGAGGCTTCGTCGGAGGAGGCGCTCGCCTGGCTCAAGGAGCGCGGCTTCAGGATTCTCGCCGCCACGCCCCATGCGGAGAAGCTGCATTTCGAAGTGGATCTCACCGGCAACATGGCGATTGCCGTGGGCGCAGAGCAGTACGGGCTCACTGCGAAGTGGATGGACGGCGCCGACCTTCGCGTGCGCATACCGATGCTCGGCCTTGCCGACTCTCTCAACGTAAGCGCCGCAACGACGATCCTCGTCTACGAGGCCGTTCGCCAGCGCATAGCGGCCGGCGTGGACGAGGTGCCGGACTTCGTTCCGTGGCACGGCGAAGGCACGCATGACCACTAGCCAAAACACTCGCCACCATTCACCAAAAATGCTATAATGTCGCCATGAACGCGAAGCCATCATTGAAGTTCCTCAAGATTCTCGGCACCTGGCGCGACGTCGCCGATGCCGCACGTACGACGATCCGCATGCCTGAGGGAAGCAAGGAGCCGTCGCACAAGTGGAAGAAGCGCATACTCCTCGCGGAGCATTCGCCAATTCGCAAGCTCATCTTCGGATGGAAGTGGATCGACCTGCCGTACTGGGTGAGCGTGCATTTCGTGCGCCACAAGTACGGCATAGAGCATTTCGTATCCACCCAGCGCACCGACCGCACCGGCGAGGACCGCACCGCCAAGCCGCAGGACGCAGCGGTGGAGCACGAGTGCTTTGCGAACGCCGCAGAGATCATGTTCATCAGCCGCCGCCGCCTCTGCTCGCAGGCGAGCCCAGAGACGCGTAGCGCATGGAAGCTTGTGGTGGACGCAATCGCCGAGAAGGAGCCAGAGCTCGCGGAGTGCTGCGTGCCAGACTGCGTGTATCGCGGTTTCTGCCCGGAATTCAAGAGCTGCGGCTTTGTGGACACTCCTGCCTACGCAGAGGCGGTGAAGCGCTACCGCAGCGTGGAAGGGTAGCAACTCAAAGTGGACGATTGGCGTGAATCGTGATATAATAGACGG
>JAFUDL010000154.1 GCA_017459225.1 Kiritimatiellia bacterium | reverse complement strand
TGGCGCTGCGCCACGATGCGCGCAAGCGTGGGCGTCATTTCGGGGCGGAGGGCAAGGTGACGGTCACTCTTGTCGTTGAAATGGTAGATCTGCTCGCCCACCTCTTCGCCCGCCTTGCGCGCGAGAAGCTCGTAGCTCTCCACGACGCACGCGTCGTAGGGTTCGAATCCGGCGGCCTCGCCGGCGGCGCGGAACGCGTCGAACACGCGGTTACGCCACGCCATGTCCTCGGGATAGAAATCCCGCATGCCCCTCGGGGGCTCGAATGATATCTGCTCTGCCATCTCTTTGATCTCCAATGACGATAGTATATCACATTGAGTGGTTTGGTGGTGGGGTAGTTTGGTAGTGGGGTGGTTTGGTAGTGGGGTGGTGGGGTAGTGGTTATGAGTGTGAGTGTCAAGCGCCAGAAACCAGAAACTAGAAACTAGAAACTTCGAACCTCATTTCAGAATGTCGAGCGGCGCCACCTTTGGCGGCTCGCCCGGGGCGCTCACAACCTGCTCGATGCGCTGGCGTATGGACTCCAACGCCGTCGTGCACGAGGCCACGAGCTTGCGCCCCTCCTCGAAACGCTTCATCATCTCGTCGAGCGAAAGCGTGCCGCTTTCCATCTCCGTCACCAGCCGCTCAAGCGTCTTGAGCGAATCCTCGAAGTTGACTTCTCCCTCTGCCATGCTACTGCCTTTCTTCATTACCTCGCGCCCACCGCGAACGCGTATGCGTTGCGGAACATCCGCATCCACGGACCCGCCTCGCCAACGAACACCCCCGGATTGTAGCTGAGCTGGCACGCGCGAAAGCCGCGCTCAGGATGCGGCATCATGATCGTGGCGCGCCCGTCGGTGGTGGTGAACGACGTGAGGCCGCCAGCCGAGCCGTTGGGGTTCCAAGGATAGCGCTCCGTAGGCATGCCGCGTCCGTCAACATAGCGCAGAGCCGGCAAGGCAGATGCGGGCCTTGGCCCTTCCCATTCGACGCGTCCTTCGCCATGCGCCACCGCTATCGGGATGCGGCTGCCGGACATTCCCCTGAAGAAGATCGACGGCGACTCCAGCACCTCAAGCGTGCAGTAGCGCGCCTCGAACTGCTCGGACGTGTTGCGCTTGAACGCCGGCCACCCTTCCGCGCCCGGAATGAGGTCCTTCAGCTGCGAAAGCATCTGGCAGCCGTTGCACACTCCAAGCGAGAACGTCTCAGGACGATGGAAGAACTTCCTGAACATCTCCTTGAGACGCTCGTTGAAGAGAATCGAACGCGCCCAGCCGCTTCCCGCGCCCAGCACGTCGCCGTAGCTGAAGCCTCCGCACGCCACAAGCCCCTGGAAGTCAGCAAGGTCAACGCGTCCCGCAAGGAGGTCCGTCATGTGCACGTCCACGCTCTCAAAGCCCGCAAGCGCAAACGCCGCCGCCATCTCGATGTGCCCGTTCACGCCCTGTTCGCGCAGAATGGCCATGCGGGGTTTATTATTCCCACGCAGAGACGCAGAGGCACGGAGATATTTCCCGCTCCCCCTCTTTTTCTCTGCGGCTCTGTGGCTCTGTGTGAAATTATCGTCAGGATCGTAAGTGAGCTTGAAAGCGAGCCCGGGATCGTTCTCGTCGAGGCCGTTGTCGTACTCCTCGCGTGCCGTGACTGGATTGTCGCGCAGCGCCTGCATGCGGTAGGTGGTCTCGCTCCACGCACGGCGAATGGCGGTGATGTTCGTGGCGAGAACGCGGCGCGCGCCGACTTTTACCGTGAAGGAGCGGTCTTTCACCGGTGCGCCGACTACAAACACATCCGCGCCAAGTCCGGCCTTCTTGAAGACATCGAGCACTTCCTTCACATGTTCGCTCGCCACCTGCAGCACAGCGCCAGGCTCCTCGGAGAATAGAACCGCGAGCGGGTCAAGCGCATTGCCGTCGGCATCGGCATCTAGCAGATTCACGGCCACGCCCATGCCGCCCGTGATGGCCATCTCGGCGAGCGTCACCGCAAGGCCACCGTCGCTGCGGTCGTGGTAGGCGAGCGCCAGCTTCTTCGCAACGATCTTCTGCATCGCGTTGAAGAACGCCTTGACAGACTTCGCGTCGGCGTCAGCCGGCTCGTCGCCAAGCTGGTTGTACACCTGCGCGAGACAGCTGCCGCCGAGACGGTATGCGCCATGGCCAAGATCGACGTAGACGAGGCATGTGGACGATTCCTCACACAGAGGCACAGAGGCACGGAGATTATTTTCCCCCTCTGCGTCTCCGTGTCTACGTGTGACATCTTTCAAGTCGGGTGTCAGCGTCAGCGATACGTCTGCCACGGGAGAGAAGCTCGAGATGACGAGCGAGAGCGGCGCCACCTGGCGGTGCGAGACGCCCTTGGAGTCGGTCCAGGTGGTGTGCATCGAGCAGGAGTCCTTGCCCACAGGCACGGATATGCCGAGCGCAGGGCAGAACTTCAGGCCCACCTCCTCCACGGTGTCGTAGAGGTTGGCGTCCTCGCCAGGTTCGCCGCAGGGCGCCATCCAGTTGGCGGAGAGGCGCACGTTCCTGATGTCGCCGCAGTTCGCGGCCGCGAGGTTCGTGAGAGCCTCGGCGATCGCGAGGCGCGCGGAGGTGGGGCCGTTCAGCATCGCCACAGGACTGCGCTCGCCGGTGGCCATGGCCTGTCCGTTGAGCGTCTTGTAGCCCATCGTGGTGACGGCGCAGTCGGCCGCGGGCAGCTGGTAGGGTCCAACCATCTGGTCGCGCGCCACAAGGCCCGTCACGGAGCGGTCGGTGATCGTGACGAGGAACGTCTTGTCTGCCACCGTAGGAAGATGCAAGAGGCGGAAGAAGGCGTCGTACGGCCTCACCTCGCGCATGTCGAGCCGCTCGTGCTCATACTCCACGCGCTTGACGTCGCGCACCATGCGCGGCGGCTTGCCGAGCAGCACCTTGATGTCCATGTCGATCGGCGAATCGTGGAAATAGTCGTCTTCCAGCACGAGCATTCCGTCGCCCGTCGCCTCGCCGATGAACGCCACCGGACAGCGCTCGCGCTCACACAGCGTCTCGAAGAACTCCTTGGCCTCGCGCCGGAGCGCCAACACGTAGCGCTCCTGCGCCTCGCAGCACCATATCTCCATCGGGCTCATCGAAGGCTCTTCGTTGTGCACCTTGCGAAGCTCGAACTTGCCGCCAGTCGCCTCCACCAGCTCGGGACACCCGTTCGAGAGGCCGCCCGCGCCGATGTCGTGGATCGAGAGTATCGGATTCTTCGCGCCCATCGCCGCGCACGCGTTGATCACGCCCTGGCACCTGCGCTGCATCTCGGCGTTGCCGCGCTGCACGCTGTTGAAGTCGAGCGCCTCGTCGTTCGTGCCGGTCATCATCGAGGACGCCGCGCCGCCGCCAAGGCCGATGCGCATCGCCGGCCCTCCGATCTGCACTATGTACGCGCCAGTCTTGACCGGCTTCTTCTCCACCTGGTCGCGGATGATCACGCCGTGGCCACCCGCGAGCATTATCGGCTTGTGGTAGCCGCGGTACTGCCCCGCCACCTCGCCCTCGTACGTGCGGAAGAAGCCCGTTAGCTGCGGACGGCCGAACTCGTTT
>JAFUDL010000153.1 GCA_017459225.1 Kiritimatiellia bacterium | reverse complement strand
TGCGGCAAGCTGGCGGCCATGAACGAGCAGATGGGCGGAAACTTCAGGCCCGTCGGCGATGGCACGGTTGCCACGCAGCTGCGCGACATGGACCGCTCGGGCGTTGACATGTGCGTGAACTGCCCGGTGTGCACGCGGCCAGACAACTTCGACGCGATTCTGGCGCGCGCCATCGCCGTGCGCGACGGCGCAGAGGGCGAAGAGGCCGCGCGGCGCATATTCCAGCTGGGATCCATCCATCCCGAGGACCCGCTCTTCGCCGAGCGCGTTCAGGCGCTGAAGGCGGCAGGCATTCCCGGAATCAAGCTCCATCCCAACTACCAGGGGATCAGCCTCGGCGATCCGAAGCTCGTTCCGTTCTTCACCGCTCTGCGCGATGCGGGGCTCTTCGTGATAAGCCACTGCGGATTCGACCCGGGATACATCGACGCGCCCGACGTGGCGGGTCCGAAGCAGATCGCGACGCTCCTAGAGCGCGTGCCTGGCCTCAAGTTCGTGGCGGGGCATCTGGGAGGAGAATGCGGCAACCCGGCGCATGCGACCGATGCGTTGCTGCAGTTCGAGAACTGCTGGATCGACACCGCGGTGATGGTGTACCGCGGCGACAAGCCGGAGGCGCAGAGGGTGGTGCGCGAGTGGCCGGCCGACAGAATGGTGTTCGGCACAGACTACTTCTGGCGCGACGAGGCGAAGATCAAGGCGTGGGTTGAGTCGTTCAGGCCCGATCCCGCCGAGCGCGAAAAGATTTTCCACGCAAACGCCGAGCGCCTGCTCGGCATCGCATGAAGGAGGATTGCAGAATGGAAGGGCACATCGAATCGATAGCGGAGCTGAACGAGATAGTGAGGTCCGGACGCTTCCCGCAGCTGGTGCTGCGCGACGAGGCTCGGCACGTAGAGCGCATAGTGCGCATGGCCGAGCGGATATCGGCGCACATTCCCGCAGTGAGGCTTGTGCTGGTGGCGGGTCCATCCTCGGCGGGCAAGACGACTACCGCGCTGCGTCTCTGCACGAGGCTGCGCGAGAACGGGCTTGAGGCGCGCTGCGTCTGCACCGACGACTATTTCGTGGGCGACGCGCGCAACCCGCGCGACGCGCAGGGAAATCTCGACTACGAGACGATAGAGGCGGTGGACAGAGCGAGGCTCGTGCAGGACCTCTCCGGGCTGTTCGCCGGCGAGAAGGTCCATCTGCGCAAGTTCAACTTCGAGGCGAAGGACGGTTTCGACGACCCCGCCGAGACCACTCTTCCGCCGCGTGGCATCATCGTTCTGGAGGGGATACACGCCCTCAATCCGCTTCTCACCGAGGGCATTCCCGAGAACATCAAGTTCCGCGTCTACCTGAACGTCTTCACGCAGCTGCTGGCCGATCCGTGCGATGTGTTCTTCGCCGACGACTCGCGCCTCATCAGGCGGATCGTGCGCGACGCTAACTACCGCAACGAGTCCGCCTCGTCCACGCTCGCGCGCTGGCCCAGCGTTGAGCGTGGCGAGCAGCAGTGGATCAATCCGTTCCGCCGTCTGGCTGACGCCGTGTTCAACACCGCTCTCGACTACGAGCTCGCCGTCCTGAAGACGCATGCGCTCGACATGCTGCGCGGGGTAGAGCCCGACGACCACGGCTTCCGCGAGGCAGAGCGGCTTATAGCCGTCCTCTCCGGCGTCGCCGAGGCGCCAAGCGACGGAGTGCCCGGCAATTCTATTCTGCGTGAGACGATCGGCGGCAGCCAGTTCAGCTATTGATGCTGCATACGGGGCTCAACTCGCTCGACGGAATCCCCGTCGAAGTGGTGCGCAAGCGCGTGAGGCGGATAAGCCTGCGCGTGGACGCCGAAGGCGTGGTGCATCTCAACATCCCGTCGTGGGGCGCGACCATCGCCGATGGCGAGGCCTTCTTGCGCGCGCAGTGGAAGTGGTGCGTAGCCGCGCGCGCCAAGGCTCTTGCGCGGCGCCCCGCAGTGCGTACGCCGCCTTCGAAGGATGATCTGGCGGCGCTCGCAGCTCAGCTTGCGGAGCTGCATGCTGAATGGACGGCGCGCCTTGGAGAGCCGGGCGTCACCTGGCGCCTGAGGCGCATGAAGACTCTCTGGGGCTCGTGCCACTGGGCGAAGAGGCGCATAACGTACAACACGGATCTTGCGCGCGCGCCGCGCGAGCTTGTGGAGTACGTCGTGGTGCATGAGCTCACGCATCTCAGGGTGCATGACCACGGCCCGCAGTTCAAGGCGCTGATGAATGCGCGCCTGCCGCAATGGCATCCGCTTCGCCGCCGCCTCAATTCCCGCACATGGCTGTCGGATGGTGCCTCCACTCAGTAGCATTGGCGGAGGAAAACGCCGAGTGGAAAACCTCGCGCGATTATGGTAGAATATCAATTAGACAAAGCAAAACAAGGAGTGCCATGACAAACGCAAGAAGTCTTCTCGCCTGCGCGGCCGTCTTTGCCGCGGCAGTAGTTGCCGCAGCTCCGGCGACAATCGAAATCGACGCTGGCAAGGTCAAGTGCCCGGTGTCTCAGGATCTTTGGGGAATATTCTTCGAGGACATCGACCTTTCGCTGGACGGCGGCGTCTACGCCGAACTCGTCCGAAACAGGTCTTTCGAGGACGGCAACGGCAATCCCAGAGCCGCTCTTGGATTCTGGCGCGAGGAAGGCGGCGCGAAGATGAAGCTCGCCACCGAGCAGCCGATCTCCGAAAAGAACCGTCATTCTCTCAAGGTCGCGGCTCCCGCGGGCGGTGGCGTATCTAACGAAGGCTACTTCGGCGTGGCGGCGCGTCCAGGGATCGACTACCGGCTTTCAATCGCGGTTCGCGGCGACGCGGGGACGCTTCGCGTGGCGCTCGAATCGGCGGACGGCGAGGCTGTGTCAACCGAGGCCAAGGTGCGCGTAGGAGGAGGATGGAAGACGGAGACCGCCAGCATCCAGGGCATTTCGTTCGACCCACACGCGAGGCTCGCGATCCGCTCCGAGAAGGGCGGAACGTTCTTCATCGACTGCGTGTCGCTGTTTCCGTCCGACACATACGGCA
>JAFUDL010000152.1 GCA_017459225.1 Kiritimatiellia bacterium | reverse complement strand
GCGCACGGGCGGCGTCTCTCCGCCGCGGAACACGGCCTTGGCCGCCGCGGCGTTGGTCATCGCGCTCCATGCCGGCAGAATGCGCGCTGAACCGGCAGACGGCGCCGGCGGTAGTTCTTCATCGCGCGAACATCCGGCCGCAGCAAGCAGCGCGAGCGCCGGCAGCAGAAATCTGAACCTCATCGGTCTTCCTCCAGCTTCGCAAGAAGCGCAGCGGCCGCGGCAGCCTCCGCAGAGGCCTTGGACCTTCCCTTCGCCTCGGCCGTGCCAATGCCCTTCACGGTGACGCGCGCTGTGATCACGGGTTCGTGGGGCGGACCTTCCATGCTGAGTATCTCGTAGACGGGCCGCACCTGCGGCGTACGGCCCTGCGCGATCTTCTGCACCACGAGGCGCGGATTCTCCACTCGTTCATCGCACGGACCCTCCACCGACATTTCAAGCCGCGCGAACACCTTCCTCGCCGCCGCCTCTCCGCCGTCGAGCCACACGGCCCCCATCACCGCCTCCATAGCGTCCGCCACGGGCTTCGCGCCTGCAGGAAGCTCCGGAAGCCCTTCGCCGCGCACGAGGTACCTGCGCAGGTCTATGCGCTCGGCGAGCGCCGCAAGCGCCTTTCCCGAGACGAGATGCGCCCTGCGCATGGTGAGCGGCCCCTCCTGCTCGTCGGGGAACGCCTTGTACAGAGCCTCGGCCACCAAGAGCCCGAACACCGCGTCGCCGAGAAACTCCAGGCGCTGGTTGTCGTCCGCATCTGGGCTGCTCTGCCGCACGGACGGCGTGGCGAGCGCAAGCGCAAGCAGCGCAGGGTCGCGGAATTCGTAGCCGATCTTCTCCTCAAGTTCGGTCATGCCGTTCATCCTATTGAACTGCCCGACCATCCGAGCTTGCGGTTCAGCACGTCGCACGGGTCGTATCCCGAAAGCTCAACGAGCGGCACCCCCTCTGCCGCCTTCTCGATCTCAAGGAGATCGCCTTCGGCGAGGTGCCCAGCAGGCGTGCCGTCGGCAAACGCCTCAAGCGATTCGGCGCCAGGACGTGGGCGCACTCTCACCTCGATGTGCACGGTGTCGCGCACGACAAGCGGACGCGACGTGAGCGCATGCGGGCAGATCGGCGTTATGACAATTGACTGCGAATCGGGCAGAAGAATCGGTCCGCCCGCCGAAAGCGAGTATGCCGTCGAGCCAGTCGGCGTGGCGACGACCAGTCCGTCCGCGAAGAAGCGCGTGGTGAATCGGCCGTCTATCGAGAGCTCGATCACGGCAGCGTGCCCAGAGACGCTCTTCGAGACGACGACATCGTTCAGCGCGGTCTTTCCGTTCACCTTCAGGGCCGTGCGGTACGACACCGTGAAGTCGCCCGCGCGCAGCGCCTCTAGCGCCGCCTCGAAGTAAGGTCTCTCCACGCCCGCAAGATATCCGAGCGAGCCGAGGTTGAGTCCGAGAAGCGGCATGCCGGGGAAAAGGTGCACCGCCGAAAGCATCGTGCCGTCGCCGCCCAGCACAACCACGGCCTCGGGATCCGTCTCGTCGACATCGAGGCCGATGCCCTGCGCCACTTCAGTGAGGTGCCTGAGCGCCTCGACAGCGGCGGGCTTTGCCGAATTGGCGTAGAATCGGATTCGCTTCACTCTTGCCTTCCTGCCGCCGGACTAGAGCGCGGCAAGCTTCTTCGCCACAAGCGGCCCCACTATCTTGGGATCGGCCTTCCCCTTCGAGAGCTTCATCACCTGACCCACGAAAAATCCCGCGGCAGCCTTCTTTCCGGCCTTGAAGTCGGCAACGGGGCCGGGATTCGCGGCGATAGCCTGGTCAACGAACGCCTCAAGCGCAGAAGCATCCGAGACGGCGCCCAGGCCGCGCTCCTTCACGATCGCCTCGGGGTCGCCGCCTTTCTCGAATATCTCGGGGAGAAGCTCCTTCAGCGTGGGACCGTTGATCGTGCCCTTCGCCGCGAGCGTCACGAGCGAACGCAGCGCCTCGGGGCGCATGGCACATTCGCCGATCGCCTTCCCGCTTTCGTTCAGAAGCGCCATCACGTCACTCATGAAGAGATTGCAGAGCTGCTTTGCGACTTTCTTGTCGAGCCCCTTCGCGGCGGCCTCGAAGTAGTCGGCGTTGGCCTTGTGCTGGGAAAGGACGTCGGCGTCGTATTCGGCGATGCCGTACTCCTCGATCATGCGAGCGCGACGAGCCTTGGGCTGTTCGGGAAGGAGCGCGCGCCACGCTTCGATCTGCTCTTCCGAGAGAGCCACGGGCACGAGGTCCGGCTCTGGGAAGTAGCGGTAGTCGTGGGCGTTCTCCTTTGAGCGCATGGACGCGGTCTCTAGCGCCTCGCCGTCCCACCTGCGCGTCTCCTGGACGATCGGAATCGAATGCGCCATACACTCGCGCTGGCGGCGCGCCTCGTACTCGAGCGCGGCGTGGATGCCGCGGAAGGAGTTCATGTTCTTGATCTCCACCTTCGTGCCGAGCTTCGTCTCGCCCACGGGGCGGATGGAGATGTTCACGTCGGAGCGCATGTTGCCCTCTTCGAGGTTGCAGTCGCT
>JAFUDL010000151.1 GCA_017459225.1 Kiritimatiellia bacterium | reverse complement strand
GCGACGTCAGGACGCTCAAGTATCTTCTCCAGGCCCGCGAAATCGGCCGTCGTCAGCGACGCTACGGCCTGCGCCAGTTCATCGTCGGTCACCTGCGCGTCATCTTCGGAAAGGACGCGTGCGTCCAGGCACCCCGCCGCCACCAGCTCCTGCTGAAGTGCGCGAACGTCTATCGTGCGCACATCGCCCGTTCCCACGGCCATCGCCGCCGCGAGTCCCGCCGCATATCCCTGGTTCTGAACGTCGCGCTGCATGCGGATGATCGGCATCGCGTCGCGCGTGGCCGATATCCCTAGGCCCGTAGCCAGCACGCCCGAGAGGCGCGAAGGCAGAAGCGCCCGGTATGGAAGATCCGCCGAGAACGACTTGCCGTGCGGACGCTCCCTGTACATGAGCACATCCGAGACTGAGAAACCGTGCATGTCGTAGTCGCTCGTGCCGTGCATTATCGTATCGCGCCACTTGCGCGCGCGCAGGATGTCGCGTTCGTTCACCACCACGTCCCCAACAATGCGCCGCCTCTCGCGTGCCCCCGTGGATGGATCGCCCACGTTGTAGCGCGTCGACTTCGCCCCGGCGCGCGCGCGCCACGCGAAGTTCGAGAGGTCGCCTGCGTCGTCGGTGTTGAGGAACCCGAAGTCGGTGTTGAAATAGCTGTTGCCGAGCACATGGTAGGCGGTGCCTGATCCCTGCATCGCGAATTCTCGTCCATCGAGGAAAAGCGTCTCGCATCCGGCCATGTGCGCGATCTCCGCGTTGCCGGTGGCGTCGATCACCACCTTCGCGCGCACGACGCCGCGCGTGCCGTCCGGCATCACCATCACGACTCCCGTCACCTTCGCGCGCCCCTCGGCGTCAGCGCCATCGCACACCACGCCCTCCACTTGCGAGCCGAAGAACACTTGGGCAAGTCCCTTCGAGACGACCGTGCGCCGCATCCACTCGGACTTCGCCTGCGCGTACACCCAGCCCGTCGACGCCACGCCTGTGTCGAGCCTCTGCTTGGTGAAGCCGCGGCTGTAGCCCTTGTAGTACTTGCCGATGCGTCCGTCTGTGGTAACGCCGCCCATCGTGTGCAGATACTCGATGCCCACGACCGAACACCCCTTCTCCAGCGCGGCGATCGCAGCCGGCGCGCCTGCGGTGCCCATGCCAACCACGACGACGTCGGCAACGGCGAGAACGGGCAGTTCGCCGCCCTGCGACGCGCAGACGGCGCTGGAGGATGCGGGAAGACCGAGCGGACGCGCAAGCCGCTCGCGGACTTCAGTTCCCGCCGCCGTCGATGACGCCGCGCCAAACTGCAGTTCGCCCACCGCCGCCAGCGTCGCCGCCTTGCCAGCCGCTTCCACGCCCACGCGCCGCCCCAGCGCCGTAGCGACTCCAGGCGACACCAGCTTCTCCGCAATGGCGCGATCAACGTCGGCCGCTGGGCCAAGCACGTATAGACCTTCCACGCCAGCCGGCTCGAACGCCCCCATCGGCGCAGCCGCCGAAGACGTCCAGCTCGTCATCGCCGCGCGCCCCACGATGCGCTCTGGCGTAACGTAGAACGGCACCTCGCACGCGTCGGCGAGAGATGGCGTCCAGGTGTCGCTTCGCATCCGCTGCACGATTGCATTCACAGCAGGCCACGCGCCGGAGGAGAGCGGAAAGCGCGCCGTCAGCCGATAGAGCGAGATGGGGTATGTCTTCTCCGCGTCGGACGGAATCATCGACGCATCGCCGCCCGTCGCGAGCGCGAGGGTGGAGGAAGGCGCTGACGTCTCTTCAACCGCATATCCCGGAATGTCGAACTCAAGCCCCGCCTTCGCGATGAGCGAGAAGGTGAAATCAACCTCGTTGTCGTCGGCAATCGGACGCAGCGCGCAAGCCCGGCGGGCGACCACGCCCTTCTCCGTTGCGTCAACCACGCACTTGGCGCGCACGACCTGCCGTCCGCTCTTGTCGGCGAAGACGACGCCTGCGACGCGTCCCTCCTGCGTGCGCACCACGCCGCACGCCTCAAGTCCGCCGAGGAACGTCACGCCTGCCGCCGCGATGCTCGCGTCAAGCGCCTTTTCATAGACCAGCGGCGCAAGAGGACGCGACTTCATCACGCCAGTGTGGGCGCATATCTCGCCCACGAGCATTCGCTTCGCCCCCTCGGCCCGCGTGGCGGTGATGCGGAAATGGCGCGCGCTCGAAGGCTCGGCAAAGACGAACGTGAACGAGCGGCACGTGTCGCCATAAATCAGCCCAGCCTCCTCTTCCGCCGCGCGCAACGTGCCGGATGCCGCAGTGAAATCGACGCCGTTCGCCGAAGCCTCAACGGAGATTCCGGCAACGTCGAAATCGCCGCCGGGCGGACGAAAGTAGTAGTAGAGCGCAAGGTCCTCAATGGGCGCATCGCCTGAAACGGCAAGTGTCCACGTCACGCTCGCGGCGTCGTACTGCACGCTCTCGGTTGCCGCGCTCGAGCGCGCGCCGTCCGTGAGCTTCGTGCCGTCGGGATCAGGCTTGGACGCATTGGGCATGGCATCGGCAGAGTACACGAGCGGAGCAGCCTCCTGAACGAACGCAAGAGAGGCGAACGCCTCGCCTTCGAGCGGCTCGTCGTCCGCCGGACGCGTCAGCCTGCGCGTGAGCACGATCTCCTCGGCAAGATTCCTGCGCGGCGCCGCGAGAAAGACGGACGCGCCTGCCTCCTTTGCGGCGACGGCCGCCGATACGGCCGCGAACGTTCCGCCCACCACCAGCACGTCGACATCGGCGAGAACGGGAATCTCGCGCGCGCCTTCCACCTCGTCGACGCCTAGCGTGGAGAGCACGTTCGGCAGCGTCACGCGCATGGCGCCCTTCTCGTTTGGATGTACGCCGTCGGGAACGAGCTTGAGGTATTCTTCGCGCGTCAGGTCTGCCGCAAGGCGCTGCCAGCGCGGAGCGCTGTCTATGAGCAGATGGCCGCCTTCAGCTGCCACGCGGCGGTACATCGCGAAATGGGCTTCAAGGTCCGTGCGGTTGGAGAGTCCCGAACCTGCCACCGCAACGTACGGGTTCATCGTCTGAAGTATTATCTCGGCGGCAGGGCGCGCCGAGCGCACGGCTGCGATGATCGCCTTGAGATTCGCCTCGGCCGCGGCAAGCGCCTCGGCGGGAGTCTTGCCGGAGTTGAGCGAATCCGCCGCGTCGTTCATCGAGAACTCGATCAGCACGGCATCGGGCTCTGCCGCAACCACCTTCGACTGGACGAGCGAGAGCCCAGTAGCAGAGTTCTTGCCCGAGAGGCCCGCGTTCACAACAGTCGCCTGGCCAGGCCACCGCGCCTCGAGCGCAGCGGCAAGGCCGTCCACCCACCAATGGCTGCTCACGGTGAGAGATGTGCCGTAGCAGACAATCTTCTGCCGCCTGCCAGCCTTGAGATTTTCTACAAACTCGGCCGCGGCCTCCGCGAAGGAAGCCGTCAAGGCAAAAACCGCCAACACAAATAGCCTAGCATGTGCCGCCCTCCCAAAAAGATTTGGCAGACAACGATTGCGCATGTGTTCCTTTAATCAAGCTGAACTCAATTTTACCACAACGAGGATATTGCGGCAACACATTTGCGAAAATATTTGCGAGCCGCGCATGCGCAGCGTGGATGGCGGTTGCCCTGCGCCATCAGCGGCGCGAGGCTAGCGGGACGCGGATGATCGAGAACGAGAGCACGGGGAACACTCGCCTGACCTTCCCGTCAGCCACATCAACAGGCATGTCAACGGCATGGAGACGGTCCGGGTTCTCCATCGAATTGCAGGCATCGGCGTCGGGTCCAGTGAAAAGCTGCATCTTCGCCTTGGCGGCAAGCTTCGCGCCGGCGATTGAAACCACCGCGTCGACTGGCGCCCTTGAGCAGTTTACGACCTTGACGATGATCTCGCGCCCATCGGGGGAAGTAGTGGCGTCGGCAACTATCGAGGGCATGGAGGAGCGGTTGGCTTCTAGCGCAAGCTTGCCGTCGAGCCATGCGCGCAGTTTACCGCCGCGCACCTCCACTTTGACGTCGTACCAGCGGCCCTGCTTGATCGAGCCAGACGTCCGCCTGCCGTCGAAGCCCGGGCATTCCACGCCATGCTGGCCGTTGCCCCAGCCGCCGAAGTTGACCCAGCGCCCGCCCACAGGCCGCGCATCGCCGAGCAGCACGAGGAATCCTTCGGGGCCCGAGACGCTCTTCGCCTTAAGCGTGATCGTGGCCTCGCGGAACTTTCCAGGAAGCTGCATCGCCGTGGAAGCCGCCATGGGCGCGGGGCCGGTCTGCGTAAGCACGCCATCCACGATCTCCCACTTGCCGGAGCCGAAGCTCTTCCAGTCTTTGACGGCGTCAGCAGTCGCAAACGAGTTCTCGTAGAGCACCTTGCCGGATGCGTC
>JAFUDL010000150.1 GCA_017459225.1 Kiritimatiellia bacterium | reverse complement strand
CTCACCTGTTTGTAGGACAGAGCTTCGGCACTCGGGTCGCCCCTCATGCCGTCTGTCTTCCTAACTGACTGTCGATTTCTTGTCAGTGCGAACTCCTTTCATTTCGCAAGTTGCTATCGCGCTTTACTTGGCGCACCATTCAAGTAGTTCGGCGACCGTGGCGAATTCCGCGCGCTTCTTCGTGTAGTAGCTCCAGAAGGCGCGCTCCTCCTCGCTCCACACGGCCCCCTCCTCGTAGTCGCCGCAGAACGGAACTCCGAGATCGACCCAGCACGCGAGCGTGCGCTTCTCCGCATCGGTGATACCCTTGGCGTGTCCCTTGTCGAGACGTTCCGTGAAGAGACGGCTTATGCGCGAGCCATGCGTGAGCGGCGGAAGGAGCGTCGGCTCGGATGCGGAGCTTATCCAGTTCACGTATCCGTTCTTCGCGTATGGGTCCGCCACCCAGCGTCCGTTCTTGTCGCGGAAGTTGCCGTTCAGGAACTTCGGTTCCAGCTGATGCGGTATGACGAGGTGGTTGAACGGCGGCGAGACGTGACGCGCCTGCGTGAGCGTCAGGTACGCGCGCGACCAGTTGCGGCACGAAAACATGTCGCGAACCGGCATGCCCGTGAGATCGGGGATTCCCGCGTTGCTGTGCGGACTGTGGCAGCGGACGCATCGCCGCTCGAGAATCGGCTGGACGTCCTTCGCGAAGCTGAATCCGCGCTTCGGGAGCTTCACCTCGGCGATCGCGTCCAGCGCGGCGGCCTTCGTGGCCCTGAAATCTGGCGCGATGTTCGCCGGCTCGTGACAGCCCACGCAGCTCGCCGTCTCGCCTGGCTGCAGAACGGTCCAGCTCCGCATCGTCTGCACCATGCGTCCGTTTTCGTCGAGCAGCTGGAAGAAGATCGGCGCCCGCACTGGCGCCCGGAACGCGACAGAGCCATCCTCCGCCACGGGCACTTCGCCGAGGACGCGCTTGACGTCCCATGTGCCATTGCCGAGCGCCGGCGGCGTGGAGGAAACGCCCCCGCCTCCTGGACCGCCGTTGCTGTTGAAGCCAACTCCCGCCTGACGGTATTGAAGCGACACCACTCGCAGCGACTTGACGGTTCCCCGCACGACGCCCTTCATCGCCTCGCCGGCGTACACGTCCTGCACCGCCACCATTCCGGTCTTCAGCCTCTCGTCCGGGCGTACGGACGCCACCTTCGGCAGCGTCCGCACGCGCACAGGCACAGGCCGACCGCACGGGGGCTTGCCTGCCTGCGCAACGAGAAGTTCCCGCGCCCCGTCGACGTCCGTCCAGTACAGCGCGAACGGCGCCCTGTGGTCGATGTACTGCAGGCGCCCCCGAGCATCGCGCCTCCATCCCTGCGGGAGATACGAGAGGACGACGTTCCGTTCGTCAACCGGGTACGGATACATCGCGAGGCGTCCATTCTGTCCGTCTACGTCTACGCCCTTGCGCGCCTTCGTGCGGCGTAGGGGCGCGAGTTGCCATGCGCCGTCCGCCTCCTCGCGTCCCTCGCGCGGGTCGAACCGCATCAGCTCGCCCGGCTGTAGCGTGTGGTGTCCTGTGCAGACGCCGAAGAAGAGCTGGCTTCCCGGCACGGCGCGCGCGTGGAGGAGCGACGTCGGGAACCACGAGTTGCCCCCGTAGAGCGCCCGCTGGTTGGTGCCGTCGGCGTTCATCGAGAAGAGCGGCTGCGTGAACATCTGCGAACGGTCGTTGTAATCCCAGCGCGTGTAGAGGATGCGTCCGTCCCATGCGAGCGCCGGATAGTTGTCGTGGACCTGGTCGAACGAGATGCGCGTGATGTTGGAGCCGTCCGCCTCGCAGCGGTAGAGATTGCTCACCTCGTTGCGCGACACGCAGTCCACCACCTGAATGCAACGCGTGGAGTTGAAGAGGATGCATCCGTCGGGAAGGTAGCAGCCCTCGTAGTCCGCAATGGCCTTGCCGTGCGTCAGCTGCCGCACGCTCCGGTCGGCAAGCGTCATCTCGTAGAGATGGAAGTCGTCGCCGTCCGCGCTTGCCTTGAACGAGTAGAGGATGCGCGTTCCGTCCGGCGATACGTCAACGTCGCGAAAGCATCCTTCCTTCGTCTCAAGGAGCACGGTCTCCTTCCATAGCCCCGAGGGATCGTACTCCGCCAGGCAGAGCGACGACCCGATTGCTGCGTAGCTGCGCCATCCCTTCGCATCGCTTAGCGCCTCTGTGTACGCGTAGTGGCTGCCGCCCATGACGTAGTGGCGGCAATACACCCATTTCTTCGCGAACGCGGCTACAGGTGCGAGACGTCGCGCGCGCCGCGCAAGCATCTGCGCGCGCCACGCCTCGTGCGACACGTTGTTCGTAGCCGCCGCGCCGTCCTGCGTGAGCCAATCCACCTCCAGCTCGTCCGCCGCAGCCACCATGGCAACTACAAACGCCGCAACCATCAAGCCCTGTCTTTTCATCATTGCCTATGTGCTCCATTCATTACGGGCGCTTTTCCCATTCCCGGAAGCCCGCCTACATCCACTTTATTGCCAAGGCAATATAATTGCCTTCAAAGAGCGAATTATATCATATCACCGGTTTCACGGCAATCATCATTCCCAGTTCTTGGAGATCCCGAGACGGGCGAAGCAAGCGGAAGCAGAGGCATTCGTGCCACCATTGGGGGACAGTCCCATCATTACCATTGGGGGACAGTCCCCAATGCATGCCCCCCAAAAGGGACAGTCCCCACGACACAATGACACGCTCAGGGGGACAGTCCCAACTGCATGCCATATCTATCCCCCCTCGGGGGACTGTCCCCATGGCACCCTCCTCGGGGGACAGTCCCCACGACACGCCTCTCCTCGGGTGACTGTCCACATGACATGCCGGCCAACGCCCTTTGCATTTTCTTTGCAATCCGCTCACAAAGAATTTGCAATTGTTTTCGCGAAATCCAAGGGAAATTATGCGACAATATACGCGTCGCGGAGAGGTCTCACCGCACGCGGTCGCGCGCGGCGGAGACAGTCCGAAAACCACTAAGAGAGGAGAGCCTACATGGCCAGAAAGAACAGGATCTCGCTGCCAGACGCGATCTACCACGTCACCACGCGCATCGCACACCGGGCGATGCTCCTCGCCGGCGACGCCATCAAGGACAAGGTGTTCCGTCTGATCTACGACTGCGCCGTCTTTTCGGGCGTGGAGGTGCTGGCATGCTGCGTAATGGACAACCACCTCCACATCTTCCTGCACGTTCCGAAGGTGCCGGAGGAGTTCTGGATGGTGCCAGGCGCCGAGCCAAGCTCGTACGCCTTCGGCATGAGGCCGCCCGAATGCCGCGACCCAATGTGGCCCCGGCCCTCGCAGGGGACCGTCCCGCTTCCGCGGCCCGCCCTTGGCTTCATGCTCGGCGACGACGAGCTCCTCCGCAGACTCGCCGCGATATACGGAGGAAAGAGGGCCGCGGCCGTCGTCGAGGGGTGGCACAGGCTAGAGAAGGCGGGCTGCGCGGACAGGGCCGAAGCCCACAGGGAGCGCCTCTGCCGCCGCATGTACAACATCTCGCAGTACATGAAGACGCTCAAGGAGAGCGTCACGCGCGTCTTCAACTCCCCCGACGGGGCGTTCAGGCACGAGGGCGCCCTCTGGCAGGGGCGCTTCCACAGCGGAGTGGTGGAGCCCAGGGCGGCGGTGCTGGCGACGGTGGCCGCGTACATCGCGTACAACCCCGTGAAGGCAGGAATCGCCGACGCCCCGGGGAGCTGGCGCTGGAGCAGCTTCACCTGCGCCCTCGGCGACGGTCAGCTCTCCGCCACCTGCAGGGGGATGTACGAGAGGATGCTCGGCTGCGCGTGGGAGGAGGCCCGCGGCCGACTCGAGGCCATGTTCGCGGACGGCCTCCCCGAGGGGCTCTCGGCCGAGGCCCTCCGTGAGATGTGCCGCAGGCACGCAAGGGAGGAGAGGGATATGGAGCTGCGGGCCGCCATCGACGGCCGCGGGGCCGTCACGGGCAGGACTGGTCCCGAAGCGGCGGGCGAAGAGGACGAGGCGGAAGACGCGCCGGACGAGGCTGAGGCGGGAGGCTCCGG
>JAFUDL010000149.1 GCA_017459225.1 Kiritimatiellia bacterium | reverse complement strand
GCCCCGCGTCGTCCGCAAGCGTCTGGAGGTGCAGCAGCAGGTCGGAGTCTGCGTCGCGGGCGTTGTCGCCCGTGCCCCAGGTCTTGGAGATGGCGTTGCCGCCCGAGGCCGCGCCCGAGAGGCCCGTGAACGCGCGGACGATCTCGCCGCGGAGAAGGAGCGTCTTCACGTAGGCGACGGCGTCCTGCTCGGCCTGCGGGTTGTCGTTGAGCTCGTCGCGGTCGATGCGCATGGTGAGGCCCTTCGAGACCGTGTGCGAGTCGACGGTCGTGCTCTGCACGGTCACGCGCTTGAAGTCGGCGCCGATCGCGCGCACGTCCTCGTCGTTCTCGACGGCTGCGAACGCCTTGGCGTTGTCCATCTTCTTGAACGAGAAGCGCTTCGGCACGATGATGGGCTCGCCGGTGAGCGCCTTCAGCGTCGCCTCGAGCTTGCCGTCGGGCGACTTCCAGCCGACGGAGTACTGCGTGAGCGCCTCGGAGAGGAACTGGTTGTCCACCGCGCCCTCGTTGGCGAGAAACACCTGGCCGGCCTTGGCCGCCGCGCCGGATGCGAGAATGTTGAACGGATTCATGTTCATTTGATTGCCTTTCTGTAGCTAATCTTTAGCTGACCTTGATGACCGCCGGGAGGCCGACGATGCAGTTGATGATGTCGCCGGAGGCGGTCGCCGCCTCGAGCGCGATGCCGTACTGGAGCGCGCCGGCCGTGGCGATCGTCGTGCCCAGGCACGAGACCGTGCCGCCCTGCGCGACCGCACCGCCCGCCTTGACGAGGGCGGTGTCGCCGCTCGAGAGCAGCTGGACGGGGATGATGTCGCCGTCCGCGGCGGCGCTGTCGAGCGCCACGCCGATGCACATATCGGTCGCGGCGGCGGCCTTGACGACCTTGCCGGACGAGAACTTCACGAACTCGCCCTTGGCGATTGCGGCGCCGGCCGTGAACGTGGCCTTGCCGTTCTGGTGGATTGCATTCATGCTGTGTTTGCCTTTCCTTTACTTGACTTCGGGGTGTTCCTTCATGACCGCCGCGAACGCCGCGGGATAGGTCATGCCGGGATGCTTCGCCATCCGCTCGTTCGCGAGGGCGACGAGATCGACCTTCGTCTGCTTGCCGGGCGTCTGCGCGACCGCGCTCGCGGTCTTGGGCGGCCTTTCGTTCGCGAGGGCGACCGAACCGGCGGCGAAGTCGTCCTTGAGGCGCTTCGCCCACGCCGGGCGGCCGGCGACGCTGATGCGCCCCTCGGCGATCGCCTGGTCCAGGAGCAGGTCGCAGCGCGCCGCGCGCTCGTTCGCGAGCTCGGCCTTCGCCTCGTCCTTCTCCGTTTCGGCCTGCGCCTTTTCGGCTTCGGCCGCTTCGGCCTTGGTGCGCTCGGTGGCGAGTTCCTCAACCGCCTGGGCGCCGGCCTTGATCGCGGTCAGGATGTCCTCGTCCGTGGCGTCTTCGCCCAGGCCGAGAATCTTGACCAGCTCTTCTTTCTTGATGTTCATGTTTTTCCTTTCGTTTGCCCACTCGGGCGGTTGTGAAGTCACTCGTAGCTGCCAGTTGAACGGTTGAACTTGAAGCCGGAAAGAATCGCAAGCCTGTGCGCGGCCTTGCGACGGGAGAGTCCTTCTACGCGATCCTCGTCTCGCCCTCCGTGCTTGACGCGCCAACGCCCTGAAAGAAGCTCGCCGTTGATTATTTCCAACGTTTCCTTGCGATTCCCGCCTTCCGCGATGAAGCGTATGAATTGATCAGCAGGCCCCTTCAGTGCATCGGCCTGTTCTTTGAGGGACTTGCCGCTGCCTTGCGTTTTGCCGTCAGACTTTCCACTGCTGCCGCCTCCGCCGCCGCTGGAAAACTTACCGTCATCGGCGCGCGGATGCTTGGATTCGTCGAAGTTCGCCTCGTTCGCGAGGCGCACGCGCTCGTCGAAGCGGCGGGCGAGGTCTATCAGATGCTGCGGCATTGCAAAAGCCTTTCCTTTGGTTTGTTCGCCGCCCTGCGATTCGTTCGCAAGGCGAAAGTCCTGGATGTTCGGGATGTTGACGAGCGCGACCGACGTGAGGTCATTCACCGTCTTGAGGTAGCGCCCGTTGGCGAGGTGCTCCGCCGGGCCGCCCCAGTAGGGCGAGAACCATCCGAAGCCGTCCGTCGCGTTGTCCTCCAGCCACTCGACGCGCAGCTCGAGGAAGTCCGGGCCGATGGTGGCGGACTTGATCCATCCCTTCGCGCGCTTGTCGGGGTACTTGTGCGCCAGCTCCGGGACGTCGGGATGGCCCCAGTACACCGGCACGCCTTTCTCGCCGGCGGCGACGCCTGCGTTGACCTTCGCCGCGATCTGCTCGGCCCCGGCCCTGGAAAGCTCCTGCTCGAAGTACACCGTGCGCCCGTCGCCCAGCTGCTTCTCTCCGAAGTCCCAGCGGCCGAACGGTATGCGGATCGTGCCGCTCCTCGGGTCGCCGAGGTTCAGCTCGTTCGCCAGCGCGTATAGATTGAGGTTTTTCATGCTTGCGTCGCCTCCGTGGATGTGTTAGCATTGCTGGCATGGACACCTGCATCCTCGTCATCGGTGGCGTCGCCAGCCTTATCTCCATCGTCGGTTTTTCCATCAAGGCCGGCAGGTGGCTCGTCACCTTCTGGCACCGTCGGCGCGCGACCGGCACCGCGCAGGCCACCGCCGAGATCGATGACGATGACATCGGGAAGCCTTCCGAACGAAGGCGCGACAGTTTCCTTTCGCTTTGACCATTCGCGCATCCACCATCCGAGGAGGATGCCCGAGACGAGCGCGTTGAACACTGCGGCGATGCCGCCTATCGAGTAAATCGTTTCCATGTCAGATTCCCCCTTGCGCGGCGGCGCGGAGTGTGGTAAAATGTGCGGCGAAAGCACCGAATGGCATTTCCACCGCTTTGGGCGTTAAGAACCTGGTCGGCTCGGCCGGCAGGGTTCGTGTAAGAGATTCGGTGCTCTTCATTTTTCTGCGACCTCCTCCGGCTTTTCCTTCCACATCGTCTGGAACTTCAGCTCGCGCCGGTTGTCCTTTCTGCGGAACCAGTCGATCTCCACACAGCACACCGTGCCGTCGTCGTACTTCTTGCAGAAGATCACACCCTCTTGCTGCTTGCCGTCTGCCTTGCCTAGACCGCGCCTGATTTCGTCGTAGTCGGCAAGTACATCGGGAATCCGTTTCAGGTCTTCCTCCGTGATCGGGATCTGATTAGGGCGAGTCTCCTTGCCTACGCCATGTTCTTCTAGCGCGTGGTTCATCTGGTCCTGATCGATGGTCTGCATCGTGCCGGCGTTCACCTTCATGTCCGGATTGGCCGCGTGTATCTCGTCGGCGAGCGCCTGCGACACTTCGCCGAGATCCTTTGGCTCGTTTTTCCACG
>JAFUDL010000148.1 GCA_017459225.1 Kiritimatiellia bacterium | reverse complement strand
GGTGCCGAAGATCGCGTTCGTCAACAAGATGGACCGCATCGGCGCGAACTTCTACAGCGTGATGGACCAGATGAAGAACCAGCTCGGCGCGAACCCCGTTCCGATGGTGCTTCCGATCGGCGCCGGCGAGACGTTCAGCGGCATCATCGACCTCATCAAGATGAAGGCGATCCGCTACGACATGAAGACTCTCGGCAAGACGATGACCGAGGAGGAGATTCCCGCCGACATGGTGGAGAAGGCCAAGGAATACCGCCACAAGATGATGGAGAGCGCCGCCGAGCAGGACGATGAGCTCATGATGAAGTACCTCGACGGCGAGGAGCTCACGAACGACGAGATCAAGAAGGCGATCCGCAAGGGCTGCATCGCCCGCACGATCACCCCGGCGTTCTGCGGCTCCGCCTTCAAGGACAAGGGCGTGCAGCAGCTTCTCGACGGCGTGTGCGTCTATCTGCCCTCGCCGATCGACGCCGGCGCGGCCGTCTCGGCCGACGATCCCTCCGCCAAGCGCGAGCCCACCGACTCCGAGCCGTTCTGCGGCCTTGCGTTCAAGATCATGAACGATCCCCGTTCCGGCGGCAAGATCACCTTCGTGCGCGTCTACTCGGGCACGCTCAAGCTCGGCGCCGAGCTGCTCGACTCCACGATCAACCGCGAGCAGCGCATCTCCCGCCTCTTCCGCATGCACGCCGCCAAGCAGGAGCCTCTCGAAGAGGCGCACGCCGGCGACATCGTGGCGTGCGTGGGCCTCACCGAGACCCGCACGGGCGACACGCTCTGCGACCCCGAGCATCCGATCACCCTCGAGTCGATCGACTTCCCCGCGCCCGTGATCTCCGTGGCCGTGAAGCCGCAGTCGCGCCAGGACAACGAGAAGCTCGGCACGGCGCTCCATGCGCTCGCGATGGAAGACCCCACCTTCGTCGTGACCTTCGATCAGGAGACCTCCGAGACGATCATCGCCGGTATGGGCGAGCTCTACCTCGAAGTCATCGTCGACCGTCTGAAGCGCGAGTTTAACGTGGCGTGCGACGTGGGTGCGCCGCAGGTGGCCTACCGCGAGACGATCCAGACGAAGGTCGAGAACGAGTACAAGCACGTCAAGCAGTCCGGCGGACGCGGCCAGTACGCCCACGTGTGCCTGCGCCTAGAGCCGCAGGAGCCCGGCAAGGGCTTCGAGTTCGTCAACGAGATCAAGGGCGGCGTGATCCCCACCGAGTACATCCCGGCCGTCGAGAAGGGCGTGAAGAAGGCTCTCGAGGCGGGTCCGCTCGCGGGCTTCCCCGTGGTGGACGTGAAGGCCACCGTGTACTTCGGCTCCTACCACGAGGTCGACTCGAACGAATTCGCGTTCGTCACCTGCGCGATGCAGTGCTTCAAGCAGGCGTTCCTCAAGGCGAAGCCGCAGCTCCTCGAGCCGATGATGGACGTGGAAGTCGCAGTGCCCGAGACGTACATGGGCGCGGCGAACGGCTCCATCAACCAGCGTCGCGGCCGCGTGGAGGGCATGGAGGACCGTGCCGGCGTGAAGCTCATCAAGGCCACCGTCCCGCTGGGCGAGATGTTCGGCTACTCCAACGCCATCCGCACCGTCACCCAGGGCCGCGGCACGTTCACGATGATCTTCAAGCAGTACGAGCCCGTTCCCGCCTCGATCGCCAAGACCGTGATCGAGAAGCGCATCAAGGAAGGCAAGGTGCGCGCGAGCGCAGAATGACGATTTTCGGCCATCGCGCGCCGGCACGTGATTCCTAGCACGTGGAAGGCTGCGCGTCTGGCTCGAAGAACAATACAGAGTGCCGTTCCGTTCGGGAGCGGCGCTTTTGTTTCCCCCAATTTCCATGTTTCCTTTCCCCGAAGGACGGAAATGTGGTAAAATATAGCAAGTTTTCCATCAGTATCGCTATGGAGGAGGATGATAATGGACTTGACAACTATGACTGGAACAACGGCTCTGTGGATGCGTGCGTCTTCTGCCGCTAGGTGGGCCGCCGCTGCCGTGATGGGCATGGCGGTGGGATCGGTTGCGAAGGCCTGCTGCGCACGCGGCACATCGGCTTGAGAATCTTCGTCAGGTAGCGCAATGGAGCTTGACGAGGCATACAATCTGATCGAAAGGGCTGTGGCGGCCGGGCGGCCGGCGCACGGCTACCTTGTGGTGGGCGGCCTGCGCGGCATGGCCGGCGAACTCGCCGAGCGCGTGCTGCGCCTTCTCTTCGGAGAGGGCGACCTGCGCGCCCATCCCGACGTGCACCGCCTCGCCCCAGAGAAGAAGAGCCGCATCATCTCCGTGGACGCCGTGCGCACGCGCCTCGTCGATCCTGTTTCCACCACCGCGTTCAAGGGCGGATGGAAGGCAGGCGTCATATACGGCGCCGACAGGCTCAACGATCAGAGCGCGAACGCGTTCCTGAAGACGCTCGAGGAACCTCCGCCGAAGACGCTCTTCCTGCTGCTCACCGACCAGCCCGAACAGCTGCTGCCCACGATAGTCTCGCGCTGCCAGCGCATCGATCTTGCGGACGCGCAGTCGCGCGCGCTTGCCGAGCCGTACCGCACCGAGGTGCTGAACGTCCTCGCGAGCGACAGGCTAGTCACGGCTACGGCCAAGGCTGCGGCGGCAGGGCGGCTGTGCGCCGTCCTCGAGAAGCTGAAGGGGAAGGCGCAGGACGAAGTGGAGGCCGAGGTAGACGTGGCGGACGAGGGGCCTGGAGAGGAGACGGGCAAGGACGCCTTCAGCGCCCTCGTGGAGTCGCGCTACAAGGAATACCGCGCCGACTTCATCGCCACCCTGATGAGCTGGTTCCGCGACCTGATGGCGCTCGTGGCGTACCCGCCGTCCCACTCTTCCTACGACGACGGCGAACGCGGCGCGCCGCTCTTGAACGAGTCGAGAAGGGGCGTTCTCGAGACGCGTGCGGCAAATCTCTCCCTCGCCTTGGCGCTGCGCAACGTGGAGGCCGTCGAGGAGTTTGCGACTTCCCTTTCGAGGAACATGCAGGAGCTGCCGCTTCTGATGTTCCTTGCGGACCGTCTGCGCTTCGGGGTGAAGGAGGAGCGATGACGGACGACGCTATCGTTGTGGCGCAGGTGGTGATGCCCGAGAAGGGCGTCTTCCTCGTGCGCTGCGTGTGCGAAGGCCCACCGCCGGGCGCGCATGCGCTCGTGACGCTCGACTACGGGGCGGACATCGGCCTTGTGACGGCTTGCGCCGAATACGACCCGGAGCGGCATGGCTCGCGCGTGCCGGGCTTCCAGCTGCTGCGCCTGAAGAACGACGGCGACGACTCGCAGATCGCGGACAACGAGCGGCTCTCGACGGAGATGCGCAATGCGTTCGCGCAGGCGGCGCAGGCGCGCGCACCGGATCTGCGGGTGCCGTACGCGAGGCTCTCGTACGGGCGGACGCGGCTCTTTCTGCGGTATGTGACGAGCGTGCAGAAGCCTGACCTCTCGCAGGCCGTGGCCGAGGTGAGAAGGCGCTACGGGGTCTCGGTGAATGCATGGCAGATGGGTCCGCGCGACGAGGTGAGCGTGATGGGCGGAATAGGCCCGTGCGGAAGGCCGTGCTGCTGCGCCACGTGGCAGACGCGCTATCCGGCGCATCTCACAGCGGAGCGCTTCCGCGGCGAGAGCACGGCCGCGCTCAACGGCACATGCGGGCGCTTCAAGTGCTGCCTTGCTTTCGAGAAACGATGAACGCCCGCCAGGCGGGCAATGGAAAGGCGATCAAAGGATGAAGAAGATACTGCTTCTCAACGGACCGAGCCTCGGGCTTCTTGGCACGCGCGAGCCCGCGATCTACGGGCGTACAACGCTTGCGGAGATCGTGGCGATGGTGAAGAATGCTGCGGCTTCACGCGGCGCGGAGGTGACGGCCCTCCAGAGCGACGTGGAGGGCGAGCTCGCGGCGGCGATTCTCGGCGCGAGGGGAGCGTACGACGGCATCATCCTCAACCCGGCTGCGTACACGCACGAGTCGGTGGCGCTTCACGACGCGATAGCGGCGAGCGAGGTGCCGACGGTGGAGGTGCATCTCTCGAACGTGTACGCGCGGGAGGGGTACCGCCACGAGTCGCTCACGGCGTCCTCGTGCGTCGGGCAGATATGCGGGTTTGGTCCGAAGGGATACCTCCTCGCGCTTGAGGCGCTTCTGGGTTGACGATGGACGCGGCGTTCGACGAGTATTTCATGCGCATGGCGCTGCGCGAGGCCGAGATGGCCGCTGCGGCGGGCGAGATGCCCACGGGGTGCGTGGTGGTGGAGGTGCCGGCCGACGAGTCCGCCCCGCCAGCTGCCGCGCGCATCCTCGGGCGCGCGCACAAACAGGCGGAGGGGCTTGTGGACGCCACGGCGCACGCCGAGATGCTGGCGCTTTCGTCCGCCTTCGCCGCGCGTGGCAACTGGCGCCTCACCGGCACGCGCCTCTACGTCACAAAGGAGCCTTGCCCGATGTGCGCGGGCGCGATAGTGCTCTCGCGCGTGGACGCCGTCGTATGGGGCGTCTCGGACCCGAAGCGTGGCGGCGGCACTGTGTTCGACATCTTCGGCCATCCCGGAATCAACCATCATCCTGCCGTCATTACGGGCGTTCTGGAGGAGCCGTGCCGCGCGGTGCTCGTGGACTTCTTCCGCCGCCGCCGAAACGAGAGATCGGGAGAATGACTTATTGCGTTGAAACATGGCGCGCAGTATGGTATAATTTTATCACATTCAACAAGCGGAATCAGCAATGAGCCTCAAGATCCTAGGAACAGGAAGCTATCTGCCGCCGAAGGTGGTGACGAACGACGACCTCGCGAAGTCGCTCGACACCTCCGACGAGTGGATATTCTCCCACACGGGAATACACGCACGCCACATGGCCGGGGCGGACGACACGACGTCGTCCATGGCCGTCAAGGCGGCGCGCGCGGCCATTGAGTCCGCCGGCGTGCAGCTGGACGAGATCGGTCTCGTGATCGTGGCCACCTCTACGCCCGACTACAACACCTTCCCCTCCACCGCCTGCCTCGTGCAGCACGCCCTTGGATGCAAATCGGCCGGCGCATACGATCTTCAGGCCGCCTGCGCCGGCTTCGTTTACGCCCTCGAGCAGGGCCGCGGCTGGGCCGCGCTTCACCCCGGGCGAAAGGTCCTTGTGATAGGCTCCGAAACCCTTACGCGCGTCGTCGACTGGAACGACCGCGCCTCGTGCATCCTCTTCGGCGACGGCGCGGGCGCCGTCGTGGTGGGCGACGCGCCGGGAGAACCGCCGGCTCCTTCGGACGGAAGGCCTGCGGTGCGCTGCGAGACGATCCTCGGCGCGGACGGCTCTGGATGCAGCTTCATCGCCCGCGAGGGCGGCACGCGCGTGGCGCCCGCTCCAGGCCAGGTGCCGATTCCCCACCTCACCCTGCAGGGCAGGCCCGTATTCAACTTCGCCGTGCGCACGATGGACTCCGTGGTGATGAAGCTCTGCCTCAACGCCGGCCTCACTCCCGTGGAGCTCGACCGCATCTTCGCCCACCAGGCGAACGGACGCATCATCGAGGCCGTGGCGAGGCGCATGGACCTTTCACTCGACAAGTTCTACATGAACATCGCAGGAACTGGCAACACCTCCGCCGCGTCCATCCCCGTGACGCTTGACGAGGCCGTGCGCAAGGGCGAGCTCGCCGAAGGAATGCGCATCTGCCTTGTGGGGTTCGGAGCCGGTCTCACCTACGCCGGCACGCTCATGACATGGCCCTATCTGTGAAGGGCGCCGGGAACGATTTCAGAAAAACAGGAGAAACGATGAAACAGAAAGTAGTGGTTACGGGTATCGGGATGGTGTCGCCCTGCGGAAACGGCAAGGAGGCCACCTGGTCCGCGATAAAGGCCGGGAAGAGCGGAATCGCCCGCATAACGAAGTTCGACCCTTCGCGCTGCACTTGCCAGATCGCAGGCGAGGTGAAGGACTTCGACGAATACGCCGAGAAGGCCGGATACCTCGACAAGAAGGCCGCGCGCCATCTGGCGCTATTCTGCAAGTACGCCGTCGCGTCCGCCCGCGAGGCGTGGGCCGACGCGGGGTTCACCGACGACAACCGCCCCGACATGTCGCGCGTCGCGACGATCATCGGCAACGGCATCGGCGGCATGGACATCAACACCGTCGGCTTCAAGGTGCTCTTCGACAAGGGCCCCGAGCGGCTGCTGCCCTCGTACATCCCCGCGCTCATCCCCAACGAGGCCGCAGGCAACGTGGCGATAGCGCTTGGCGCGAAGGGGCCCGCCCACGTGGTGGTGACGGCGTGCGCCTCTTCGGCGGACGCGCTTGGATACGCGCTCGACATGATCCGCGCCGGCCGCGCCGACGTGGTGGTGGCCGGCGGAACCGAAGCCACCATCAACGAGTACTGTGACGGCGGCTTCATGAAGATGCGCGCCCTCTGCACGCAGTTCAACGACGCGCCCGAGAGGGGGTCGCGTCCGTTCAACGCCGACCGCTGCGGCTTCGTGATGTCCGAAGGCTCGGCGGTGCTGATACTCGAGAGCGAGGCCCACGCGAAGGCGCGCGGCGCGCGCGTGTACTGCGAGTTCGCTGGCTACGGCGCCACTTGCGACGCATACCACATCACGGCGCCCGATCCTTCTGGCGACGGCGCGGTTGAGGCGATCCGCATCGCGTTCGCGGACGGCGAAGTGACCGACCTCTCCACGGTGGACTACATCAACGCACACGGCACCTCCACCCATCTCAACGACCAGATGGAGACCAAGGCTTTCAAGAAGGTGTTCGGCGACCTCGCCAAGGGCATCAACATCTCCTCCACGAAGTCGATGACCGGCCACTTGCTCGGCGGCACCGGCGCCCTTGAGGCCGCGTTCTGCGCGCTTGCCATCACCGACGGCTACGTGCCCCCCACCATCAACTACGAGAACCCCGACCTTGAGGTGGACGCCGAGAAGGGCGAGGTGCCGCTCGACCTGAACTACACCCCCAACGTCGGCGTGGCGCGTCAGATACGCACCGCGCTCTCCACCAATCTGGGCTTCGGCGGACACAACGCCGCACTTGTCTTCAAGAAGTACGGGGAGTGAGGCAGATCATGGAATTCCCTGTTTTCAAGCAGACTTTCAACAAGCCCGGCATCGAACTGCTGCCGCACCGCGAGCCGTTTCTCTTCGTCGACGAGCTAGTGGCGGCCGATGAGACTGGTGCGATCGGCCACTACACGTTCACGACAGAGAAGAACGACTTCTTCCGCGGCCACTTCCCGTTCTATCCGATAGTGCCCGGCGTGGTGCTGGTGGAGGCGATGTGCCAGGTGGCGGGCGCGGCCGTGGTGGCGCGCGACCTCCTGCCTGAAGGGCAGGCGGCGTTCATCCTCGGCAGCATCGACAAGGTGCGCTTCCGTCGTCCCGTGCGTCCCGGCGACAAGCTCGTCACCGTGGCGCGGAACGTGAAGGTGCTCTCCAAGCTCGGCGTGTTCGCCCTCAAGGGATACGTTGGCGACGAGCTTGCGGCCGAGGCCGAAGTGAAGTGCGTGCTGGGCACCAAGGACAAACTACCCGCCTGACGGCAAGGCCATTTTATGGCGGATTTGACCACATGGTGCGAGCGCACGTTCGACGGCGCCCGGGCGGCGGCTTTTGCCGCGGCCGGGTGCTCCGCCGTGATGTCCCGCATTCTCGCCTCCCGCGGCGTAGACGTGGCGGCGCTGGAAGAGTTTCTCGACCCTTCGCTTTATCGCATCACCGATCCAAGCTGCATTCCGGGCGTTGACGCCGCGGTGCAGGTGATTCTGCCGTTCCTTCATGGCGGCAAGATCGTGGTGTTCGGCGACTACGATGCCGATGGCGTGTGCGCATCGGCGATTCTCGTGACGGCCCTGAGGCGGCTCGGGGCGAATGCGGACGCTTTCATCCCGCTCAGATTCGGCGAGGGCTACGGCATGACCGGCGCCTCGATTACGCGCCTCTTCGCCGAGCATCCCGACGTGTCGCTTGTGATAACCGTTGACAACGGCATCACCTCTCCGGCAGAGGTCGCGTCGATGCGCGCGCGCGGCGTCGCGGTGGTGGTGACCGACCATCACCTCCCTGGGCCGGTTCTTCCCGAGGCGGACGCGATGGTGAACCCAAGCGTGGCGTCCGCTCCGGGCTGCGAGTTCCTCTGCGGCGCCGGCGTGGCGTTCTTCCTCGCCAACGCCATTGCAAAGGCGGCGATTGCCGCCGGACTGTACTCCGGCCCGAAGTTCGGCGGACCTCTCCTCGTTCTCGCCGGACTCGCCACGGTCGTTGACCTTGTTCCGCTCGTGGGGCAGAACAGGATTCTCGTCATGCAGTCCCTCGCCAACTTCAGGCGCTGCGCGCCCCTTGGACTGCGCGCGCTTCTGCAGCGCACCGCGCGCAGCGTCAAGCCGATGGCCGTGAGGGACTACAGCTTCGCGCTGGGTCCGCGCATCAACGCCGCAGGCCGCATGGACACCGCGCGCATCGCATACGATCTTCTGATGTGCGAGGACTGCGACGTGGCGAACGACATCGCCTTCAGGATTGACAACTTCAACGTCAGCCGCCGCGGCGAGGAGCAGCGCATATACTCCGAGGCATGCGCGCAGATCGGCGAGAGACCTCCGGAATCGGCGATCGTTGTGCGCGGCGAAGACTGGAATCCGGGAGTCTCCGGCATCGTTGCCGCGCGTCTGATGGAGACTTACCATGTGCCGGTGGCGGTGGTGGTGGGCGACACGGGCAGCGTGCGCGTGCCGGACGGCTACAACGTGCGCTCTGCCCTTGACGCTTCTGCGGAACACCTCGCTCGCTACGGCGGCCATGCGGCGGCTGGCGGTTTTACGGTGCGTCCCGGCGAGTTCGACGCGTTCAGAGAGGCCTTCACGGCCGCATGCGCGAACATCAAGGCCGAGACGGTCGACGCCGGTGCGGTGATGTTCGACGGATGGCTGGAGCCCGAGGAGATCACGCTTGAGCTCTGCGAGATGATCCGCAAGCTGGAGCCGTTCGGCGAAGGAAATCCGGAGCCTGTGTTCGGAATTTCAAACGTGGCGTTCGGCGACGCGCGCGTGGTCGGAATGGATGGGCGCCATGCCGCACTCACGTTCGTCGACAATTCGATTCCGCGCGCCGTGTGGTGGGGGCATGGACAGGACGTCGAGTCGCTGCGCGCGAAGTCGGCGTCGAGATACGACGTGCTGTTCACGCCAGCCACGTCGGACTACGGCGGCGAGCTTCACGTTGAACTTCACATCGTGGCTCTTCGCCCCGCCACCACGCCCACAGTCGTGGAATGAGAATCCCAACAAGAAGCAAAAATGAATCTCCGCAAAACACACTTCGTCATCGCCGGCGCAGCGCTGCTGCTGGCGTCAACCTGCGCGGCGGAAGCAGTACGCGCCGACAATGTGAATTTTCCGCTGACGCTCGCGTATCCCGCAGGCGGCAAACCGCAGGTGCTGCGCCTCGATTTCGGCGCGCCCAGCACTGGCGGCTATGCCGTGTTCGACGTCGCGTCCGCAAAGGGAAGTCCCGTGCTGCGCGTTGCGTACGCGAACCATCCCGACGGCCTCGGCGAGAAGGGATGCTTCTCGCGCGAGACTAGCGCGCGCTATCTCGGCCCCACGTTCGACATCCCCGCGCTTCCCGGCAACATCAACCGCCACGAGCTCTACCGCATCTGCCGCACAGGTCGTTTCGTCGCGCCGCTCATACAGGGACAGGAGCGCTACGCGCGCATTCAGCTCGACACTCCCGGCGAGGTTACGCTCTCGTCGTTCAAGATCGAGAACGCCGAGGTTTTCCGCGATGGTGAATTCCAGGGCTCTTTCAGCTGCTCCGATCCGCGTCTCGACAGGCTATGGCAGATAAGCGCCTGGACGTGCCAGATCGCGGCGTTCCCCAACCACGACGCATGGAAGCGCGCGGGCGGGCGCCTTCTGCCGCGCAAGCTCGAGGCGGCTTCCGGCGAAGGCTTCTGCGCCCTGCCTGCGCCGTTCGACGGCACGCTGACGGTCGAATACGAATTCGACGCGAATCCGCATTTCCCGCAGGGACGCTTCGAGGTGATAGCCGGCGGCAGGCGCACCGAGGTGGTGCAGACGTCCACGAACGAGATGAATACGGTTTCCGTTCCGGTGGCCAGGGGCGAGCGCTTCGGCATCGCCGTTGAGAAGGAGTCCTGGCCTGTGATAGCCTCGATTTCCATCTCCCCGAAGAAGGGCGACAGATTCTGGGACGCGAGACTCGACGATCCGAAGTCTCTGCTCAACTGGGACTTCGCGCGCACACTTCCGTATGTGGCCGACGGCGCGAAGCGCGACAGGCTCATCTGGAGCGGAGACCTGTGGTGGGCGGAGCGCAACATCTTCTATTCTTTCAATCCAGGAAACGAGCCGTACATGCGCGGGTCTGTGATGCTTCTCGGATTCAACCAGACGCCCGAGGGCTACGTGCAGGCGTGCCCGTACGCCGAGCGCACCACGCCGCCGGCGAAGGGCGAGTGGGGGCCGTTCCCGTCCGACGAATTCGCCGCCTGGTTCGTTCCCGTGCTGTACGACTACTATCTCTACTCTGGCGACGCCAAGACCGCGCGCGAGCTTTATCCAAACGTGCTGAAGCTGATGGACTACCTCGCCGCGCACACCGAGAATGACGGCACGTTCATCCAGCGCGCCGAGACTTCCAAGCATGCCTGCAACTTAAATCTCGGCGACACCTCTCATCGCGCGTACATGGACATCCTTCTCTGGAAGTGCTGCATCGACGCTGCGGCCATGGCCGCGGACTTCGGCGACAAGGAGAGACAGTCCCGATTCGTGAAGTGGAGTGAGAGACTTTCAACGGCGATCCGCATGCGCTTCTGGGACGGCGAAGAGGGCTTCTTCATGCTTTCCGACAAGAACCACGGCTTTGGCTTCGAGGCGAACGCTCTCGCCCTCGCCACGCGTTTCGCAACGCAAGAGGAGGCGTTGCGCATCGCGCCGTATCTGAAGCACACGGGCCATGGCAAGTTCCAGGCGCTCGCGGTGCGCGGGCTGATGGAGTACGGCTTCATGGACAGGGGACTTCGCGCGATCGCGGCGCACAACTGGTACAAGCTGCTCGATCCGAAGTGGAAGGGTGCGCTCACCACCACCGAATGCATGGGGCTGCATCGCAGGGGGTGGGGCGATGAGTCGCATCCCGATACGGCCATTGCGGGCATCCTTTCGGCGGAGGTGCTGGGTGTGAAGCCGACAGCGCCTGGGTATGCGAGATTCGAGATGCGTCCGCGTCCGTGCCGCGGCATGACGTTCGCCAAGGGCAAGATTTCGACTCCGCAGGGCTTTGTCAATGCCGCATGGAAGCTCGAGAACGGGAGCCTCGTGGCGACGCTCGATGTGCCGAAGGGGACTGTTGCGAAGGTCGTGCTTCCGCTGTGCGAGAGCGTTACGGTCAATGGCAGGGAGGCGACAGACCTTGGCGCTCTTACCGCCGGCGACTACATGATCGTCGCGAAGAACGTGAAACCCGAGGCGCTTGCAGACCCGGTGAAGGACGCTGTGTACATCAATGCGAAGGGCAATATGCGCTTCTCGGCGTCGTCTTCCCATGAGGCGCGTCCGGCATGGAGCCTGCGCAACCTTGCCGCGCAGATCCAGAAGGACGGGGCCAAGGGCTGGAGCAGCAAGGCGCACGACAGTGCGAAGGCAGAGGAATGGCTGATAATCGACCTTGGCGCGGAGCGGAGCGTGGAGAAGCTCGAGCTGTGGGCGCGCGACGACGGCGACTCGCGCGGCGGCACGGCCGGCTTCCCGCGCGCGTTCGTGGTGGAGGGTATGGATGGTTCGGGTGCGTGGCGCGTTCTCAAGACGTATGCTGACGTGACTCCGCCTAAGCCAGGCAAGGCCTTCGTTGTTGACTTCTACACGGTGATCGGCTATCCGAAGGTGAAGGCGCTGCGCGTGCGTACGACAGAACTTGGCACGCCTGCCGCCGACGAGCCCAGTGCGTGGCGCCTCCAGTTCAAGCGCATTGCTGTTGCGACTTCCGGCATGTGATGCTGGTCCGTTGATTTTATGCAGGGGCGGTCATACTGCGTGGCGGGCTATCGCAAGAAGGGCTCGGTAACGGCCGTTTCTGGCGACCAGCGCATCGTGCGACCCGGATTCGACGATGCGACCATCTTCAAGGTAGCAGATCATAGTCGCGTGGCGGATGGTTGTGAGGCGGTGGGCGATGATGATCGTGGTGCGTCCGCGAGCGAGGCGTCCGAGCGCATCTTGAACGGCGGCCTCGGCGAACGTATCTAGGGCGCTCGTCGCCTCGTCAAGGATGAGAATGGGGGGATTCTTGAGGAACACGCGGGCGATCGCGTTGCGCTGCGCCTGGCCGCCGGAAAGCCGAACGCCGCGTTCCCCAACGGGCGTGTCGAGTCCCTGTGGCAGTCCTTTTACGAAATCGTCGAGATTGGCGTCTTTGAGGGCAGCGAGAAGTTTCACGTCGTCAGCCGTTGCGTCGCCAAGTAGCAGGTTCTCGCGGATTGAGCCGTCGAAGAGGAACGGACGCTGCGCAACCATGCCGATCGCTGAGCGGAGCGCGCGTTTGGGAAGCGTGGCCGTATCGCGTCCATCGAGCAGGATGCGGCCTTCTGTGGGGTCGTAGAAGCGCGGGATCAGCGCGGCGATCGTGCTCTTGCCGCCACCGGATGGTCCCACGAACGCACACACGCTTCCGGACGGAATGACGAGCGACGGGATGTCCAGCACATCCTTCTCCGTTCCGGGATAGCGGAAGCGGACGTTTTGGAACTCGATGCGGCCCGAAGGCGTAAGGCACGGAG
>JAFUDL010000011.1 GCA_017459225.1 Kiritimatiellia bacterium | reverse complement strand
TTGTCGGGCGTCTTGTTGCCGCTCGCGATGCCGAGGTAGTCGCAGGACTTCACGGCGTCGGCCGTGCCGAAGGCGACGGTGAACGCCTTCCGCGCGGCGATGTTCGCCCACGTCTTGTGTCCGGTGTCGATGCAGATCGTGATTTCGTCCTCAAGCGTAATTCCGCCCCACGCGGCGTTCATCACGTAGGGCTTGCAGTTCGCACCGTAGGTACCGATCATCAACACCGGCATCGGGAAAATCCAGTTCTTCTTTCCAAGGCTCTTATTCATTTCGTATTCCTTTCTTAGTTTTTTTTTACAATGCTGTCCGTCACACATCCAGCCACGTCGGCTCGTAGGCGACTTCGTACCGCTCGTCGAGGCGCGAGACGTTGTAGATGCGGCTGGATTCGAAATCAACGCCTCCGTGCTGACCCGTGTGGATGTGTCCGCAGAAGACGAAGCGGGGACATTTCTCCGCAATCGCCTCTGCCAGCTCGGACGAGCCGAAATGCTCGGAGTCCGTCTGAAGCGAACGGTCCACGTCGCTGCCGGGGATACGCGGCGGTCCGTGCGTGACAAGGACATCAAGGCCGGTGGGTATCTTCGAGAACCATTGCCTCAGCGTGTCATGCTCCCCCTCGAACGCCCACGAATAGGAGATGATCGGCACCCATGGCGTACCGTAGAAGCGAATGCCGTTGATTTCGGCCGCGCAGTCGCAGAGGAAATGGACATTGGGCGAGAATCCGAACGTCCAGTCGATGTCGTGTCCCTTGAAGAGGATGTGGGTGATCGGATAGAAGTCGTGGTTGCCGGGAATGACGACAAACTGGATGTCGGGATACGACGACGTCCATTCACGGAAGCGCTTGTTGATCCACTTCTTCTGGTCGTTGAGGTGCCAGGGGCCGCGCCCCTTGAGCGGCGCGACGTCGCCCGCAAGAACGACGACATCCGCCCCCGTCGGGTCAAGTCCGTCAAGGTTCCCATGCAAATCCGATGTCGCCATGATGCGCATGATCATTATCCTCCGCTTTGTTTTGCTGATTCGTTGCAGTCGTTGGAAACGCTATAGCCACCCGCTATGCAGGGCTCACACCAGTAAGCCAAGGAGTCATGTAGATTGGCATGTAGAGGATTCCGTCCTTTTGGCGGATATCGCCCGGATGGACGATGTACGCTGCGCTTATGGACTGGCCGAACTTCCGCCTGAATTTATCGAGGGATGACATCGTGTAGTCGTTCTCGCTCTTTACCTCGACGGCAGAGACATGCTTCTTGCGGGTGATCTGCGCGTCTGGGAGGAGAAAATCGATCTCCATTCGATTCTTCGCGTCCTTCTTGTCGTATCTCGCGTAGAAAAACAGTTCAACACCTTGCGACACGAGCATCTGCGCGACGGCATTCTCGATCAACATGCCTTCGTTAATCGAGATTGAATCGAACATGACACGCCTGACGATCTCCTCCAACGCCTTGGGGTTTGAACCGAAGGCGTGTGAAATCAGCAGCCCCGTGTCCGCCATGTAACACTTCAGCGTCGAGTATTCCGCGCTGAGCTTGAGGCCGACCGTCGGCTCTGTCGAATTGTAGGCGACATTGACAATCATCGCATCCTTCAGCCAGAGGAATGCATCGCCGTATTCCCGCATCCTCGCATCGGCACCGATCACCGCAAGTCGAAACTTCTTATCATGCTCCTGCAGCTGCGCCGGAATTTCGTCAAACACCGCCTCGGCCTTCAGGGCATAGCGGCCAGCATGCTTGCGGATGTCGTTTCGGTAGAGCTTGAGGATTCGCTTCTTCGCCGCCTCGACCTTCTTGAGGTCATGCGTCTCGGCCCAACATGAAACCGCCTGAGGCATGCCTCCCACCACCAGGTATTCTCGGAAAGCCTCTATCATCTTGCGGTGAACCGCCCCGAACGGTACAAGGTCGCGCCGGTGCGACTTGATCGTCTCGACCATGTCCGCCCTGCCAGTGGCCCAAAGGAATTCCTCGAAGTCGAGGGGAAACATCTTGATTGAATCCTCTTCCGACGGAATCACGATGCCGGTGACGTTCTCTGCAATCGACATGAGACTTCCGGTCTCAATGAAATGATACCTTCCGTCCTCCACCAGATACTTGATCGCCGCCCTCGCCCGCGGAAATTCCTGCACCTCGTCGAAAACGAACAACGTCTCCCCCTCGTAAAGCCGCACGCCGTAGTATTCTGAGAGTTTTCTGAAAAAAACATCAAGGTCCTCAAGGTCGTTCTTGAAAACATCGATCACGGCCTTGGACACCTTGTTGAAATCGATAAGAACAAAGGAACGATACTCGCACTTGGCGAATTCCTCGACGATCCAGCTCTTGCCGACACGACGCGCCCCCTCGATCAGCAGCGCCGTCTCGGGGGCGGATTCGTTTTTCCACCTCAGAAGTTGCTCGTATATCTTTCGTTTCATGAAAAGGCCTTTTTACCGTGGAACGGCGCATATTATATCACGATTCCTAGACCCCTCGCAAGCCGAATTTACACGATTCCTAGACCCCTCGAAAGCCGATTTTACACGATTCCTAGACCCCTAAAAACAAAAGTAAAAATACAAACCGACGCAATGCCCTCTGGCGTATCACTTGTCCTTCAATTGCACAATGGTTATTTTACCGGTCTTACTATCGACCTTAATTGTTCGCAGACACTGTAGTGTGCTTATGATCGGCGCGACATCTGGCACCGGTACATGATAGGACACCCGTAGCACAGTATTCAATGCCTTTAGATTAAGAACCTTTAGGCGACCGCTTCTCAAGTCCGCCGAAACGGCAATTACCGTCTCGCGCCGATACGCTTTTCCTGCAGAAACCGTCGCTTTCAACACCCCGTCTTGCGGCGTCAAAACCTCGAATTCACCTTTGTCGTACCAAATGGAACGGCACTTCGCACAGACATCGACATCAATATGCTTCTTGCCAGATGACACCTTCAACAGACTCATCGACGCACCACAACTGGGACACATACATCCTGGCTGCTCATGCTTCTGCGCAGCAGAAATCATTTCGGCCATGCTTTCACTGCTTACCGCTTTCTTCAGCGCATCTATCTTGGACGACATACCACCGCATGAAGCACATGTGAAACACTTGAAATTCGACTTTGTCCATGCAATCTCCAACTTGCCGCCGCAACGTGGACACGTCGGCGTTGACGGTTTGGAGTTGCCCGTCGATGCCCCTGTGCCTTCAGGATGAAGTTCAAAGAACTTGGTACACGCATTGCGGAAGCTTGCAGGCGTCTTGGGGCCTCCCATACCGTATGCCGCCTTACCCCCCTCGCGAATCTTTGATGCGAGTGCGGAGAAGTCGCTGTCGCATGAAACAATGCAGATTCCTTCACACGGGTTCCGATACAGAAACTCCATCGCATCTATTACCAATGCAATGTCGGCCACATTCTTCTTTGAGACGTTACTTACCTGAGGTCGGGCGACAACGCCAAAATCCCGCTGGGCTTTCGCCCATCCCCCGTTCGAATTAAAGCAGTTCACCATGCCGTATGCCCGACGGGCAATCGGAGTTCCAATGGAGTACGCTTTCTTGAAGATTTCATCGGCAAGCATGGCACTGATGTTATCAGCGTCAATCAGTACGGCCAAACGGTGTTCAACAGATGTTGTCATATATAGATCCTTTCTTATCCTTGAGATGGCCTTCGATGATGTCGCTCACATATCACGCCGACACCTCTGCTGCGGCGCGGACGGCGTTGCGGACGCAGTTCTCGCAGCTGCAGAGCACCTTGCCGGTGTCGATTCCCTTGAGGTCGCGGCAGATGGTCGCGCCGCCGCAGAATTCCTTGAAGCGCGGCATGATCGCGCGGGAGTTCTTCATTGCTGCACCATCGGGCGAAACGAGGGACGAAACCATGATTGCGCCCACGAGCGCGCCGCACGTTCCCTCCATCGTCCCCATGCCCGCGCCGAAGCCAGAACCGAGACGCAGCAGTTCGGCCTCGTCTTTCCCGAGCCTGTCGGCAAACGCCACAAGCACCGCCTGGCAGCAGTTCATCTCGCTCTTGCGCCTCGCAGCGTAGTCCATGCGCTCTTCCAATGTCATTTCTTCGTTTCCCTTTTTCGTCAAAGGGCCTGGCAGGCATAGGAGAACGTCATGTCTGCGGACTGGATGACCGGCAGCGTCTCGCGTCCGTCCTCATCGTATGCGGGATACCCGGCGTCTTCCGGCGAAACTCCGAATAGCCAGTCGGACTTCGCCCCTTCGATCTTGATGCGCCCGTTCGGCCACAGCGTGAGAATCGCCGACAGCGGCTCCTTCCACCCGATGTTGTGCGGCGATCCGCGGTGCGTCTTCACGTAATCCGCCGGATATCTGCTGTGCGCCTTCGCAAAATACTGGTAGTTGGCGCTGTTGACGTCCCAGTAGAGGATGTTGTCGAGGACGCGTAGATTGTCCATGTGCAGATGTCCGTTCATGACGAGTCTCACCGTGCCCGGTTTCTTCGCGTTCGCCTCGTTGAATATCGCCTGGACATCCTTCTTGTTCATGACCGGCGCGCCATGCGCGCGCTCAAAGCTCTGGTGGGAAAGCACCACGCACGGATACGGCGAGCCGACGATTGTGGCGCGCATCCACTCCAGCTGCTCCGGCGGTATCCAGTTTATGGTCGAGCCCTTCCCTCGCTTGAAGTAGTTGCCGCGGCCATGGTGGATGAACTTGCCCGGCTCGTTGCAGAAGTAGTTCGGGTCTGCGATCACGAAGCGGAAGCCGCCCTTGTCGAAGGTGTAGTGCCCGTCGGGCATGCGGTAGGCTTCGCACGTCTCCTTGTACGGATTGCCGTCCTGATCATGGTTGCCGAGGATATGGTAGCCTCGGATCTTGAAGTCGTTGTAGAGCTTGAGAAACGCCTTCTGCGCGGGCGAACGAACGCCGTGCATGAAGTCGCCGAGATGGATCATCATGTCGCAGCGCTCCCTTTCGGCGCGGGCCATGATCTTCTCGAGGAACGAAGTGTTCTCGGTATTCGTCCACACTCCGGGATGGTAATGAATGTCGGAGAACACGCAGACCTTGAGCGGCTTGCCGGAAGGCGCTGCTGAGACGTCCGTGCCAACGAAGGCGGCGGGCACGGCAAGTGCGGCCGTCGCCAGAAAACCTCTACGGTTGACTTCCATCGCTCCTCCTGTGACAATGCCGTCAAACGACGACTTCTTTCGCCGCGATGTCCTTTTCCAGGGCTCTGGCCAGCTGGTCGGGACACGATGTTCCGCCGCGGCACTGGATGCCCTTGAGCAGGGAGATCACATCCTCGACCTTGCGCCCTATCACAAGCCGCGCCACGCCCTGCGTGTTGCCGGGGCAGCCGCCGATGAACCGGCAAGACGTCAATATCCCGTTGTTCACTTCGTACTCGATCGCGACCGAACACGTTCCTTGCGTCTCGTAAAGCTTCATTGTTGCTCCTTTCATCCTCCGATGGTTTTTGCGCTGGCATTATCAGCGACGGATATTATACCATCTTTTGACTAATCCGTGTTCAGCGCGCTTGAGATGGAGGCCAGATGGAGGCCGCATCACAAGTTCCCCGTAAGAACATGCTTCAGCCTTCTGCGGGCGACTTCCGCCAGACTGCGAATTGTGGCCACGGGCGTGGGCTCGCCATCGGCCATCCGGAAGCGGGGGAAAAATCGCGTGACGTGCAGAGGCATTTCCGGCGAGACAGACGCCACGAACTCCGCAATCGCGTCGATGTCGCCCTCTCCGTCATTACGTCCAGGCACTACAAGCGTCGTCACCTCCACATGGCACCCTGCGTCATGAAGAACCCTGATCGTGCGGCACACCGCCGCAAAGTCGCCGCCGACCCAGCCGTAGTATTCCTGTGATGGTCCCTTGAGGTCGATGTTCGCAGCGTCGATGAGCGGCGCAAGCTCTTCGACGACATCCGCCTCGGCGCATCCGTTCGAGACGAGCACATTGAGCATTCCGCGCGCATGGACTTCACGCGCGCAGTCGCGCACGAACTCCCATCCCACAAGCGGCTCGTTGTATGTGTAGGCTAGACCGATGTTGCCCCGCTCGCATCTGACCCTGAGCGCAAGATCCGCTAGTTCTGCCGGCGTGGCGCTCTGGCACGCCACGCCGCTCTCGCCGCATTGCGAGATAGAATCGTTCTGGCAGAATGGGCACCGCAGATTGCATCCGAAGCTGCCCACGGAAAGCACGTTCTCGCCCGAATGAAAGAACGCGATGGGCTTTTTCTCAATGGGATCGAGCGCAAGCGACGTTATCTTGCCATAGTTCGCCGCCACCACTCTTCCGCCCACAACCTTCCGCGCGCGGCAGAATCCATACGCGCCTTCCGCAAGACTGCAGTGGCGCGGACACGCCCCGCAAACCGCCATCACTTCCCCGTTTCCAGTTCCACGCTCCCCGCTATTCATGAAATACCTCGGCCTGGAAAGTCTCGAACTTTGCGCCGCTGCGCCAGGCGTCAGCCGAAAGACCA
>JAFUDL010000010.1 GCA_017459225.1 Kiritimatiellia bacterium | reverse complement strand
GAGGCCCGCTTCATCAAGGAGGCCGCCGCGCTTGGAATGTCGTCCCTGAAGGGGCATCGCTCGGTCGGCGGCGTGCGCGCCTCGATCTACAACGCCTTCCCGATGTCGGGCGTGGACGCCCTCGTCGACTTCATGAAGGAGTTCGAGAGGAAGAACGGCTGACGCCGCCGCATGTGAATCTGCAACAGAAAAAAGGAGCCTGTCATGGAAAAGACCTATATGCACACGGGCATCCCCGTGGCCGAGAAGATGGAGGGCATGAACTACATGCCCGGCCTCAAGGTGTGGATCTGCAACAACGACGAGTACAAGATCGAGTATCTGTACTGGGAGAAGGACACCCCGTGCGCCTGGCGCATGGTGGCCGAGACGCATGTGGCGTACAACGTGGCGGATGTCGACGAGGCCGTGAAGGAGGCCGTCGCCGCTGGCGCTGACGTGCTGCTGCCGAAGTACTCCCTCGGCGGCACGTGCGCGATTGCCTACGTGGGCTGGCCGAACGGTCCGCAGGTCGAGTTCTTCCAGAATTGACAACCATCGGGGGAGTCCAGGCTCCCCCGGACCCCTACAAAGAGGATTTTTCCTATGCCGATGAAGAAATTCATGAACGATCCCGCGAACCTCACCAAGGAGCTCCTTGAGGGGCTCGTGGGCTGCTATTCCGACACCCTTGCCCTCGTCAACGAGAAGATCGTCGTGCGCAAGACGCCCAAGAGCCCCGACAAGGTGGCGCTCGTCGCGTTCGGCGGCTCTGGACACGAGCCCGCCATGCACGGCTTCGTGGGTCAGGGCATGCTCGACGCGTGCGTAGCGGGCGACATCTTCGCCGCTCCTGGCGGCGAGAAGGTGTTCGAGGCGCTCGACTATGTGAAGCGCGACGCGGGCACGCTGCTCATCACCCTCAACCACAACGGCGACCGCATGAGCGGCTCGAAGGCCATGCGCAAGGCGCAGAAGGCCGGGCTCAAGGTGGTCGAGATCGTGATCCACGACGACATCGCACAGGGTCCCGACACCCCGATCGAGGACAAGCGCGGCCTCGGCGGCGTGATTCCCTTCATCAAGGTCGTCGGCGCCGCTGCCGAGGAGGGCAAGAGCCTCGACGAGATCGTCGAGCTCGCGAACAAGTTCAACGAGGGCATCGCCACGCTCTCGGTGGCGCTCAAGGTGGCCACGCATCCGCAGAACGGCGGCGAGATCGGCGCCCTTGCGGACGACGAGATGGAGATCGGCATGGGACAGCACGGCGAAGGCGGTGGCGGCATCTCGAAGATGTGCACTGCCGACGAGACGGTCGAGAAGATGCTGCCCTCGCTCGTGAAGGCCACGAAGCTCGCTTCGGGCGACAAGGCGCTTCTTCTCATCAACGGCTCCGGATCCACCACCACGATGGAGATGCTCATCTGCTACCGCAAGGCGAAGTCCATGCTCGAGGCGATGGGCGTCACGGTGCTGCCCGGCAAGTGCGACGAGCTTCTCACCGTGCAGGAGATGGCCGGCTTCCAGATGATTCTCTGCAAGTGCTGCGACACGTGCGCCAAGTACCTCGCGGCACCGGCGAACGCGCCGTACTGGACCACTCTAGGCTGACGCAACGCAGCGGATCGGCTCTGGTTGGCTTTGCCCGATCTTGCATTTGCGGCCCAAAGGACATAGAGGACCATGACTTCAAACGACGAATATGTGCTGCAGCTTCTGCGCGAAAAGGGCTACGTCTCGGCTGAACAGCTCGAGGCCGCCTCGCAGGCCATGCGCGAGGAGAACGAGACCACCCTCGACGTGCTGGTGGCTTCGGGCACCGTGAGCGAGGACGACGTTCTTGGAACGATCGCCGACACGTTCGGCATCAAGTACGTGAGCATCGACCCCGCGGCGATCGAGCCCGAGGTGGCGAAGCAGATCGAGCCCGAGGTGGCGCGCAAGTACGGCGTGGCGCCCGTGATGGCCGATGCCGACTCCGTCACCGTGGTGCTCTCCGATCCGATGGGCTACGACGCGGTCGACTCTCTCCGCTACGTGCTGCATGGCCGCGACGTGCAGGCCGTTCTCGCCCCCGCCGAGGAGGTGAAGGCGGTGATGGACAAGCTCTACCCCACCGGGGCGGAGGAGATCACCACCCGCAACGACGACGGCTTTGGCGGCGACGAATCCCAGGGCGACGAAGACGCACCCGTGATCCGCCTCTGCTCGCTCCTCCTTTCGAACGCCATCAAGATGAAGGCCTCCGATATCCATCTCGAGCCGATGGAGAAGGAGTTCCGCGTGCGCTACCGCATCGACGGCGCGCTCAGGAAGATGGACTCGCCGCCCAAGCGCCTACAGGGCGCGATTCTCTCGCGAATCAAGATCATGTCGAAGATCAAGATCTCCGAGAAGCGCATCCCGCAGGACGGCCGCATCCAGGTGAACGTGGGCGGGCGCGACCTCGACCTTCGTGTCTCCACCGTTCCGACGAACCACGGCGAGTCGATCGTGATGCGTATTCTCGACAAGTCGAATCTCTCGCTCGGTCTGCCGCAGCTCGGCTTCCTCTCCGACGACCAGAACAAGTTCGAGCGCTTCATCCACCTCTCCGACGGCGTGGTGCTGGTGACCGGGCCTACCGGTTCCGGAAAGTCGACGACGCTCTACGCAGCCCTCGGCCAGATCAACCTGCCGGACCGCAAGATCATCACGGTCGAGGACCCTGTGGAATACCAGATGAGCGGCATCAACCAGGTGCAGGTGAACCGCGACGTGGGCCTTGACTTCGCGGCCGCGCTGCGTTCGATTCTGCGTCAGGCCCCGAACATCGTGATGATCGGAGAAATCCGCGACGACGAAACCGCCGACATCGCGATGGAGGCGGCCCTCACCGGCCACCTCGTGTTCTCCACTCTGCACACGAACGACGCTCCCTCGGCCATCACCCGTCTCACCGATATGGGCGTGAAGCCGTTCCTCGTGGCCTCAGCCGTGCGCGCCTGCCTCGCGCAGCGTCTCGTGCGCGCCATCTGCGTGAACTGCAAGGAGGAGTACTTCCCCACAGAGCGCGACCTCAAGATGCTAGGCTCCATCGCCAAGGTGCTGCCCGACCACATGTACGTGGGCAAGGGCTGCCCCAAGTGCAACGGCGGCTACAAGGGGCGAAAGGGCATCTTCGAGATATTCGAGGTCGACGACACGATCCAGCGACTCATCTTCGACCACGCTCCCTCCACCATCCTCCGCCAGCGTGCCCGCGAAATGGGAATGCGCACGCTGCGCGAGGACGGCATGCTCAAGGTCGCCTCCGGCATGACCTCCCTCCGCGAGGTCCTCCAGGCCACAATGGGCGACGCGGACTAAAACAACGAAAGGAATTTCCGACATGGCAACAGAAATCACAATGCACGACCTGCTGCAGGCCACAATCGACGAAGGCGCGAGCGACCTTCATGTGCGAGCGTTCATGCCGCCTGAGCTGCGCGTGCACGGCGAACTTCAGCCGATCTCGGAGGAGATATTCGACGAGGCCGACACGTACAAGCTCTGCACCGAGGTCATGACCGAAGAGCAGATCCAGGAAGTGGAGCGCAAGGGCGGCGCCGACTTCGCCGTGGCCCATGAGGACGGCACGCGCTTCCGCGTCTCCGTGTTCAAGGAGCGCAAGCGCTGGGGCTGTGTGCTGCGTATGATTCCCTCCACGCTGCTCACGCTCGAGAAGATCGGCTTGCCCGAGACGGTGAAGGAGCTTCTCTTCAAGCCGCGCGGCCTCATCCTCGTGACGGGCCCCACCGGCTCCGGAAAGTCCACCACGCTCGCCTCGATGATCGACGTCATCAACCAGGAGCGCGGCGTGCACATCATCACGATCGAGGACCCTATCGAATTCTATCACACGTCCGCGAAGTCGCTCATCACCCAGCGCGAGGTCGGCGACGACGTGCCGAGCTTCGCCGAGGCGATCCGCCGCGCGCTGCGCCAGGACCCCGACGTGATCCTCGTGGGCGAAATGCGCGACCTCGAGACGATCGGCGCGGCAATCACCGCCGCCGAAACTGGCCACCTCGTGTTCGGCACCCTGCACACCACCGGCGCCGCCGAGACGATCGACCGTATCGTCGACGCGTTCCCGACCGACCAGCAGGAGCAGGTGCGCACGCAGCTCTCCGTGGGCCTGCAGGCCGTGATCTCGCAGATCCTTCTGCCGCGGCTTGGTCCCGACGGACAGGTTCACGGCCGAATCGCCGCGTTCGAGATCATGCTCGCCACGCCCTCCATCCGCAGCCGCATCCGCGACAACAAGACGTTCCAGATCCGCTCCGACATCCAGACCGGCGCGAAGTTCGGCATGGTCACGCTCGACTCCTGCCTCATGAGCCACTACCGCAACGGACTCATCTCCTACGAGGAGCTCATCACCAAGTCGCAGGATCCCGACACCGTCGTCGCAAAGCTCAAGGAAGAAATGAGGCAGCAGTAATGTCCGAGCAATTCGATCCGCTTCTCGACCTCCTGCAGAAGAACGGCGTTCTCGACGAAGAGGGCGTCGCCAGCGTGCGCGAGGAAATGGCCAACAACGCCGGCAAGACCTCGCGCGAGATCCTGGTGGACGGCGGCTACATCGACGAGGACACACTGCTCGGCATGATGGCCGCGTATCAGGGATGCGAGGTGGTGGACCTTTCGAAGATGGAGCTCGACAGCGACACCGTCAACGCCATTCCCGCTTCGATCGCGCGCATGTACAACGTGCTGTGCGTGGGCGCGGACGATTCGTCCGTGACCCTCGCCACCGCGAACCTCGTCGACCCCCGCGTCTCCGACGAGTTGGCGTTCTCCCTCTCGAAGGAAGTGCTCTTCGTCAGGGCGCGCGAGAAGGACGTTGCCGAG
>JAFUDL010000147.1 GCA_017459225.1 Kiritimatiellia bacterium | reverse complement strand
TGGCGGACGCGCCCGCTGGGAGAGCGCGCTTGCGGCGTCGCTCGTCGTGTCGGTGGCGGGCGAGATCGCCGCCGCCAAGGGCAAGACGCTCGGCGCGTTCCCTGCCGCGTTCATCGACGCGCTTGACGCAGTCACTCCCGAAGATCTCGTGAAACGCGGAAAGGTTAAGGTGGGATGAAAATGAAGACTAGACTCGCTGCATTCACGGTCGCGGCGCTTGCGGCGTCGCTCGCGTTCGCCGAGACGGCAGGAACGGCGCTCTGCGACGTCATCGCCAAGGACCACAAGGTGCTCGGCCAGGACATGTGGTACGGCCACAAGCGCACGAAGTTCTCGTTCAAGGGGCGCACCGCCTGGGTGGTAGAGCCATCCGTGGCGCCGCTCGCGGGGAAGCCCTGGACGTGGACGATGCAGTGGGCCGAGGCGTTCGTGCCCCGCACCGGCGTGCCCGACCTGCTGAAACGCGGCTTCCACCATGTGACGATTGACCTCTATCCCACGCGCATGGACGAAAAGGGCCTCGCGGCTGCGGCCGAGTTCCAGAGCTATCTCGTGAAGACGCTCGGCTTCACGCCGAAGGCAAACCTCATCGGCATGAGCTGGGGCGGCTTCTTCTCGGTGCGCTACGCGGCGGCGCATCCCGAGAACGTGGGAAAGATATACCTCGACGCGCCGCTCCTGTCGTTCTCTAAATTCAGGGCGGCCAAGTCGGCGGCAGGCATTGGACCGTGGTTCGCCACCAGGCCCAAGGACGACGACTGGAGCGGAGACACGCGCATGCCCGTGAACATGGCGGAGGCGGTGGCGCGTGCGGGGATCCCCGTGCTGCTGCTCTACGGCGGCAAGGACGACGTCGTTCCGCCTGACCACAACTGCAGGCCTTTCGCCGCGGCGTTCAAGGCGGCGAAGGGCAAGATCGAGGTTCATGAGCGCGCCGCGTATGGACACCACCCGCACGGGGCCGATCCCGGCCAGACGATGATCATCGACTTCTTCACGAAATGACGCCGAAAGAGAGCATTGGAAAAATGAAGAGAATCTTGTTTGTTGCCGCAGTGGCGCTCTGCGCACTCGCGCAGGCCCAGCAGCAGAGAACCATTGCGGGCGCGTCGCCGGGAGGCAACTCGCCGTACGCCACCGACGCGTATCCGGGCTTCGACGACGTAGACGACTCCAAGCCGCCGGAGCGTCGCGAGCCGAGCTGGCTGTGGTGGAGGCGGCCGAAGAAGGCAACTCCCGCCGAGCAGTACGCATATGCGAAGGAGCTGGAGGCGGCGGAGGACTTCTCGGGGGCGGCGAGCGCGTGCGACGCGCTCGTGCGCGAGTGGCCGTCGTCCGTCGAGGCGCCGCAGGCGCAGCTGCGCTTCGCGAAAATACTTGCAAAGGAGCAGGAGGACTACGTGGAGGCGTTCGCCCAGCTCGAGTATCTATTCGACTTCTACGCGCGGGATTGTCCGTACCTCGAGCTGGTGGAGTACGGCTACAAGCTCGTGAACACGATGCGCGACAAGAAGAAGACGTGGTTCGGGCTCTCGTTCCTCTCCAACAAGCAGGTGCGGCGCAACTACGAATCCATCGTGCGCCGTGCTCCAAGCGCTCCGTATGTGCCCGAGGCCATGCTCAAGATCGCCGAGCTTCGCGAGGAGGAGCTTGAGTACGAGGAGGCGGTGAAGGTGTACGAATCGCTTTCCACGAAGTACCCGCTCCGCACCGAGGCTCGCACTGCGGCCTACCGCGAGGCGCGCGCGCGCATGTGGCTGTGCCGACGCCTCGCATACAACATGTCGCGCTGTGGCGAGACCAGGGGCTTCCTGCGCCAGGTAATGAAGCGATATCCCGACATCGAGCAGATGGAGGAGCTCAAGACCTGGCTCGAGGAGCTTGAGAAGTACATGGACGAAGCCGCGTACAAGAACGCGAAGTCGTACGACTCCCGCCGCCGCACGGTCCACGCCGCGCGCTCCGCATGGGAGCTCTTCCTGAAGGAGTATCCCGCTTCGCCCCACGCCGACGAGGCTCGCGCGCGCATCGCCGAGCTCTCCGCCGCCCCCAGGAAGGAAACGAGCAAATGAAGGTCTTCACGATGAAACATCTTGCGTTCATTGCCGTTGCAGCCGCGCTTCTTGCGGCGGGCTGCGCTAACTACCGCTGGACTTCGCGCGTGCCGGAGGAGATCCGCACCGTGGCGGTGCCAGAGTTCCAGAACTCCACCAACCTCGCAGAGCTCGGCCCGATCACCACGCAGTACACGCTGCGCGAATTCCAGCGCGAGGGCACGTTCTCCATCCGCCGCTCGGGCGATTCGTCGATAGAGGTGCAGGGGCGCGTGACGAAGGTCGACTTCCGCCCAATCGCATTTGACCGCGGCCACGGAATGCGCGCTGGCGAGTACAGGTGCATTGCCACGCTCGAGGTGAGCGTGATTGACAAGGACAACGACAAGGTCCTCCTGTCCAAGCGCGTCCATAAGGCCGAGACCACGATAACCGTCCAGGGCGACCTGCTCACCGCGCGCCGCAACTGCGTGCCGCGCCTCGCCGCCGAGTTCGCCCGCCAGATCGTGGACGACGTGCTGAGCTATCCATACAACCGCAAGCAGTGACCTGCTGCGGAGGATCCGTGCATTTCACAGAAGATGACATCGTAGTGGCGCTGCAGCGCGGGCTGCCGCTTTGCGCGCGTCC
>JAFUDL010000146.1 GCA_017459225.1 Kiritimatiellia bacterium | reverse complement strand
GTCCTTCATGCCCGGCACCATTTCGCCCGTGTCGCGGTATCCCTCCACCGCGTCCCACGACGCTCGTCGAAAGCGGCCTGCGCGTTGCGCGCATCCTCAGGCCAGTCCTTGCGGTCGATCATATCCCGAGCTCCTTTCTCATCGGCACCGCCTTTATCGCGGAGAGGCGGATGTCCGTCGGCGACGTGTACCCGCGTGCGCCGGTCTGCAACATCGCGAACAACGAGGCAACGCCCCAAGGAGAAAGCACGACATTTTCGTCCTCACCAGCCAGAGATGCGGCCTCATAGTACAAATTGGCGGCGAACTTCTCCTGATGCCATTCTCCCGGAGATGCGTCGTCACGATGATCTGTCCAGCCGCCATCGTTCTCGATGTCGATGCCGCAGTGCTCCTTGAACCATTTCGAAAGCGCAAGGCGCGAGGATGACGACAGGCGCAAATTTATTCCTGGGAATCCCTTCACGCCAAGAGCGTGACCATGGTGGATTGCCGAAAGTACGAGCCGCTTGTTGCCCTTCCACCAGTCGACGCCAGGATAGCCGCAGCAGGCACATGGCATACTTGAACCCGAGAAGCGGAACATCTTTCCGAATTCCGCAAGCTCAGTCTTGTTGGTAATGACATACAGAACGTCGTCCTTGTCTGGGTCGCCATGGCATCCGCCGCCCTTTCGTATAACGACGCGATCGGCATCGGCGATTTCCGCCTGGAAGGCCAAAGTCCGCGTCCTGCCACCGACGAGCGAACCATGCCACAGCACGGCTAATCCCAGAACCACCTGAAGGACCGCAAGCGGCGCAAGGAGAGAGACCAGCCAGATGCGCCACTTGCCAAGCGATTTCTCCACGCGGCGCGGACGCAGCAGGCCGAACGCGAGCGCGACGGCAGTAAGCGACAGCGCCATGCCGGCATACATGTCTGCCGACCACAAGGGAACGGCAATAATGCCGAGCACAAACGTGGCGGGGAACGCCCATTCGAGATTCCGCACCACCGAATACAACCGCCTCGGACTCTTGCTCACTTCTGCCATGCCCAACATTATACCAAATCCGCGGCAGATGCGCCGCGCCTAACTTTTAGGTCACTGTGATATCCATCTGTGGCGAATTAGATCTGCAGCGAATTCGCTATGTCATTCATAGCAAATCCACCACAAATTTGCAGAACCACACCACTAATCCCCGCTAATCCTCCACTTACTCGGCAAGGCTAAAAATCATCGCGACGGCGTTGTAAAGGCCGTGGATGACCATCGCCACGACGAGATACGGCGTGACAGTCGGGGTGGAGAAGGCGGAAAGCCCCTTCTTGGCCTCGCGCCATGCACGGGCTAGGCCGCAAGTTGAGATCATCGTGCAGGCGACGTGCATCAGTGTACAGACGGTCAGACGATACTGGATGATTCCCGCGGTGAGCTTGTCTTTCGGTATGTAGACGTGGAAGTAGAGGAGGTTCTCGATCGTCGCAAAGACGAGCGCGGAGCAAAGGCAGGTGAGCGCAATCGAAGAGACGCCCCTGAACCGCCACGGCTCCTTCTCAAGACACATCAGGGGAAGGACGACCTTCGCCGTCTCCTCTACGACCGGCGCGCCAACAGCGACCGCAAGAAGTCCGAAACCAAGCGCACCCTTCGCAAACGCGCAGAGAATGGCAAAAAGGCCAGACGCGGCGCAAAGCCCGAAAAACCGAAGCACCGCGCCATCGCGCGGCGGCGATTCCCACATTCCACGCAGCACCTCGTCGCCGCGCAGCTTGTCGCAGACCGCTTCCGGCGCATCGGCAAGAGCTGCCTCACCGCCAATGGCATCCGCCCCGGCTGTGTCCGCGCACGCCGAGTCAAAGAGCGCGGGCTCGTCCTCGATTCCCGCAGACATGCTACGCGCCATGCCTCCTCCAGGCAGTGCCGGAAACGAGCGCAACTGCCATGTTAGAGCCCTTCTTCTTCGCTCCGGCCGCGTTTCCCCCGATGTCCGCGCTGTCGAACCGCACGTTGCAGACCGCATTGCAGCCAAGCTCGCGCGCGCGTTCCTTCATGCGCAGCAGTGCCTCTCGCCGAGCCCTGTCGAAGAGACGCGTAAACGTCTTCGACTCGCCGCCCACGATGTCCTTGAAGCCGAACACCCACGATTTGAACGTGTCGCTCGCCACGACCGCCTCGCCGCTCACGAGCGCGCACGTGCCGTCCGCGTCGGCGAAGCCAGGCGGATTGCGCAAATCCGTGGCCTCGATGTCCTTCAGCTCCTCTTCACGCAATGCAAGCGACCGCTCGTGCTTCGTCTCGGACAAATGGCCGACAAGCCATCCGACGAACAGGACAAACGCAGGAAGGCCGACATAAAGCGCCAGCGTGACGGCCAGAGGTGCATTATCTCCGTCCATTGCCATACCCTCCGGCAACGCTATCCCGCGACGACTGCGGTTCCGTAGGCCATCATCTCGGAGGCGACCGAGGTGATCGCGCTCGTGGAGAAGCGGACGTTGACGACGGCGTTCGCGCCAAGCGCCTCTGCCTGCGCGATCATGCGGGTCATCGCCTCGCGACGCGACTCGGTGAGAAGCTCGGTGTAGCCCTTCAGTTCTCCGCCGACCATATTCTTGAAACCGGCCGCGATGTCGCGTCCGATGTTCTTGGCGCGGACTGTGTTGCCCTGAACGAGGCCCTTGACCGCAACCACTGTCTTGCCTGGAATTGTCTCTGTATTGACGACTGTCATTGCCATTCCTTTCATTGT
>JAFUDL010000145.1 GCA_017459225.1 Kiritimatiellia bacterium | reverse complement strand
TCGAAACGCGTCCTGAAGCTCGAAGGCCCCACGCAGGAGATCTCGCTCGACAAGGTGGACGGGTCGTGGGCTCCGAACCTGGACATTGCGATAAGCGTGGTGCAGAGCGCCGAGAACGGTGGACGCCACCAGACCGCGCGCGCCCATGGGTACACGGCGCTCGCCGTCCGCCGCTGGGAGAACGAGTTCCCCGTGGCGGTGAAGACCTCCTACAAGGTGGGCGAAGGCGGAGGTGGCACGCTCACGGCGGACGTCACAGCCGTTGGCCAGGCTGCTACCGGAACGGTGGCCGTGGTGACGGTGGTGGACGAAGGCATACACCTGCTCACCGGATGGAATGCGCTGAAGCCCGTGGACTACTTCGCGCGTCTCCGCACGGCCGGTCTGCCGCTCTACGACCTCTTCGACAATCTGTTGCCTGTCTGGGACGGCGATCCCACTAAGGCGCGTGGCTTCAAGACAGGCGGCGACATGGGCGTGGAGATGCTCGGAAGGGTGAGCCCCGTTCCCACCAGGCGCTTCCGCACGATCGCCTTCTGGCAGACGGCCGTTCCTCTCACGAACGGTGTTGGCCGCGCCGTGTTCGAACTGCCCGAGTTCGTGGGCGAAGTTCGAGTGGCCGCGGTGGCGCTCTCCGCCAAGGCCACAGGCGCTGGCGACGTGCGCCAGAAGGTGACGCCGAAGCTCGTGATGCAGAGCGACGCGCCGCGCTTCGCGGCGCCGGGCGATTCGTTTGACGTCACTGTGACGCTCGCCAACCGCAGCGGCGCTGCCGGCGAGGCGAAGTGGAGCGTTGAGGCGAGCGCAGGCGTGGCGTGCGAAGGCGCGAAAGAGGGCGCGGAGAAGCTGGCGGACGGAGCGTCCGTCACGCGCACCGTGCGCGCGAGGGTCGATGGCGCGCCGGGCGAGGCGAAGATCGTCTTCAGAAGCGAAGGATGCGGCGAGAAGCACGAGCAGACTATCCTGCTGCCGGTGCGTCCAGCCGTGGCAAGCCGCGAAAGAAGCGGCACGATCCTGCTGAATCCCGGCGAGGCGAAGTCGTTCCCCGTGGACAATGCGGGCAGCGTTCCCGAAGCGGCGGTGAGACAGTTCACGCCCGGCGCAAGCGCGCTTTCCCAGCTTGTGGGGGCGCTCGAGTTTCTCGCGGAGTATCCGCACGGGTGCCTGGAGCAGACGTCGTCGCGCATATTCCCGCTTGTGGCGGCCGGCGGGTTCCTCAACCGCATTGCGGTGGGCGGGAAGAACGGCAAGCTCGCGAAGCGCGGCGACTACGTGGCGGCGGGCGTGAAGCGTGTGGCGTCAATGATCCGCGAGAAGGACTTCGTGATGTGGCCCGACTGCAACTACGCGCCTTGGGACCGCGAGGTGTCGCTCTACGCGGCGCACTTCCTCGTCGAGGCCGAGAAGAGCGGCGCCATGCTCGCGCCCGCCGCGAAGAAGCGCGTGATGGAGTTCCTGAAGAAATGGAGCCTTGAGAAGAGTCGCTCCGTCTCTGCGTACGCCTGCCACACGCTTGCGCTCGCTGGAGAACCGGCGCAGGACCGGATGCTCGTTCTGTACGATGACCGCCGGAACCTCGCCGCGATAGACCGTGCCCGCCTCGCCCGCGCGTTCGTTCTTTCCGGCGACAGGGAACGCGCCGTGGAGCTGCTGCGCACGGGTGCCATGCAGCCTGGCTCGGTGAAAGAGGCCGCGTTCGCAATGCTCGCGCTTCTCGAGGTAGATCCAGAAGACGCGCGCCTTGCGCCGCTCGTGAAGTATCTGGAGTCCACGCGCGTTCCGGACCGCTTCAGCTGGGGCACCACCGGCGAGAACGCGCATGCGCTAGTTGCGCTTGGCGCGTACTACCGCCACCATCCCGTGAAGGACGGCACGCCGAAGCTCGTCATGAAGGGCGCAGACGGCGAGAAGGCGCTTGCAGTTGGACGTCGCGAGACCGTACGCGGCGCTGGCGACGTGAAGGTGATGAACCACGGCGACGGCAGTGCGTGGCTCACATGGCGCACGATAGGTCTGCCTGATCCTGTCACCGTCACAAACGAGTCGTGCCAGATACAGATATCGCGGCGCTTCCTCACTCCCGAGGGACTGCCCGCGAGCATGGCGAAGCTGGTGCGCGGCGACCTGCTGCTGGCCGAGATCACTCTCACTGCGCCGGTGGCGCGCACATTCAACGACCTCGTTGTGCAGGACCTCTTCCCCGCGGCGTTCGAGCCGGTGCATGGTGGCGTTGATCCGAGCCTGTACAAGTGGGCTGAGAACTACGACGACGAATGGGTGATGCGCAGCGACGCACGAGACGACCGCATGCTCGTCTTCTCGAAGAAGTTCTATCTTGCCGCCGGAAAGAGCGTGCGCTTCCTCTATCCACTGCGCGTGGTGACGGCGGGCGACTTCGTGATGCCCGGCCCCACCGTCGAGGCGATGTATGCGCCCGACATCCGTGCCTCGGCGGCACCCACCCGCATCAAGGTGGGCCGCTAGGCGCTGGTCGCCGAGTCGGTGGCGGGGATTGCGGAAAAAGCTGGGGTTTGCTATAATCTTTCCGTCTTGAACGAAAGGAAGGAAAGATGAAGATTCTCGACATGCCCTGCACAAAGGGCTTCATGCAGCTCGCCCAGGACGGCGTGGACAAGGGCTGGCATGAAATGAACGGCGGTAACCTCAGCTACCGTCTCACGAAGGACGAGGCTGCGAACGTGAAGAAGGTCATGAAGAAGGCCTCCGGCACCTGGCAGGACATCTGCGAGAGCGTGCCGAAGCTCGCGGGCGAGTTCTTCATGGTCACGCGCAACACTGGCTACATGCGCAACGTGATGCGCTACCCCGAGAACGCATTCGGCATCGTGGAGATCGACGGCACCGGCACCAAGTACCGCATCTGGTGGGGGCTCTCGAACGGCGGGCGCCCCACGAGCGAGTTTCCGAGCCACCTCAAGAACCACGAGGTGAAGCTCGAGACGACGGGCGGCGAGCACCGCGTGATCTACCACGCGCATCCGGTGAACCTCATCGCGCTCACGTTCGTTCTGCCGCCCACCGACAAGGCGTTCACGCGTGCGCTCTGGGAGATCATGACCGAATGCCCGGTCATATTCCCCGAGGGTGTGGGCGTGGTGCCGTGGATGGTGCCGGGAAAGGGTCCGATCGCAGCCGCCACCTCGAAGCTGATGCGCGACTACAACATTGTGGTGTGGGTGCATCACGGGCTCTTCGTCTCCGGCAGGGACTTCGACCGCTGTTTCGGCCTCATGGACACGGTGGAGAAGGCCGCCGAGATCCGCATCCGCGCGCAGTCCACAGGCGCCATGAAGAAGAGCGCCATCCAGGTGCGGCAGCTTCGCCAGATCGCGAAGGACTTCGGCTTCACCCTTAACGAGAAGTTCCTCTAGGAGCGTCGCCATGCAGTCGGCTTTTCGCAGCAAGCGCGGTTCCGCGGCCGTCTTCGTGGTCGTGGCCCTTGTGGTTCTGGGGCTCGCGGCCGTTCTATACTTCAACAGCCAGTACCAGAGCCGCCAGCGCATGATCGCCTACGAGCGCGAGAAGGTCGAGCTCGCGCGGCAGGAGGCCGAAGAGAAGGCCGCCAAGGCGGCGCGCGAGAAGGCCGAGGCCGAAGAGGCCGCGGCGCGCGAGAAGGCCGAAGCTGACGCTGCGGCGAAGAAGGCAGAGGCCGCGAAGGTCGTAGCCGAACGCGCAAAGGCAGAGAAGACCGAGAAGGTTAAGCAACTGCGCTTCGAAGACGCCGAACAGGCCTTCATAGGCGCTGAGGTGGCGATGTGGACGAAGGGGGACGACTCCGCCGAGAGCGTGTGGTGCATGCTGCCGTATGACGATGGAACTGGACGCTTCTTCGAGATTGTGCCCGCAAAGGGCGACAATCCCCGCCTGGTGCGCGTGCTCAACGCCGAAGGCGCAGTCGAGACGATGTCGCCAGAGCTCTTTGCAACGCGCAACTTTGACGACGACACTAGCTGGTTCGTGCTGCGGGACGGCAAGGCTCTGCTGCGCACGAAGAAGCCCGTCCAGCCGTCAAATGGCGCGGACGAGAAGATATCCGTGCCTGAGGAGGGAAGCAGCTACGACATCGCAGAGAAGATATACGGCGCCGCCGCAAAGGCCGTGAGGGTGTACAAGATGCGTCCGCCGCCAATCAAGTGGCACGTGGCGTTCGTCTCGAGAGGCGGGCGCACGCTCCCCGTGGGCAAGGTGGCGTTCGGCGAGAAGGTCACGCGCGATCTGTTCCGTCCCGCCGTGAAGAAGGCGCTTGAAGGGGTGGCCGCGAAGATGTCTCTTCCGCAGCCCGCGTCGCCGTCTGCATCGGCGGAGAAGGGCGCGTCGGTGCCGTCAAGCTTCAAGCCCTCGAAGAAGCGCACGCACTTCCTCTACGACAAGGGCAAGATCAAGCGCACGGTCGACGGGCTCGTCTACGTGCCTCGCGTCTTCAAGACCGCGAAGAAGGAGTTCTCGCGCAACAAGCGCCAGCAGGAGCAGGACGAGGAACGCCAGGCCCAGCACAAGGCCGAATGGCAGGCGCTCTACGACGAGGCCCTGCGCCAGGAGAAGGCCGAGGCCGCAGAGCGCGCCGCATGGGAGCGCGCCCGCGGGCGCGGCACGGCAGCCGCCAGACCGAAGCCGCAGCAGCAACAGCAGAAGGTGGAGGTGACGCCTGCTCACGTCGAGCGCGCGCTGGACGATGGAGCGTTCATATATTCGCCGGCGGACGACTGACGCGATGAAGTTCGACCTCCATGTCCACTCGTGCCTCTCGCCCTGCGCCAACCTGGAGATGTCCCCCCGGGAGATCGTGGCTCACGCGGTGGCGTGCGGCATGGACGGCATGGCGCTCACCGACCACCAGAGCGCCCGCAACACTCCCGCGATAGCCGTTTGCGCCCGCCGTGCCGGTCTCTCTTGCCTGTACGGACTCGAGGTCTGCACCGCCGAGGAGGTTCACACGCTCGCGATATTTGACGCTCCCGAGACCGCAAACGAGATGACCGACTGGGTGTATGACGCGATGGTGAAGCGCGTCAACGATCCGGACGTCTTCGGCGACCAGCCGATTGTGACGGAAGACGACGAGATCGTGGACATGGAATGGCGTATTCTCGCGCTCGCCTGCAGGGCCGACATACCTTCCGTAGCCGCGAAGTGCCATTCGCTCGGCGGGCTCTACATCGCAGCCCACATAGACAGGTCGTCGTTCTCGGTCTATTCGCAGCTCGGCACCATCCCGGTTGACGCCTCGGGCGCGCCGTATTTCGACGCGGTGGAGCTCTCGCGCACTGCGGACGAGTCCGTATGGCTGCCCAAGGCCGCAGGGTATGCGGTAGTGCGTTCTTCCGACGCGCACAACCTTGACGACGTGGCGCGCGTATGGACCGAGGCTCCGCTTGAATCGTTCACCATTGCAGGCCTTCGAGCCGCCTTCGCCGCTCGGTCAACCCGCCTTTCGCCGCGGCTGACAACCTTCTAGAGGAGTCAACTATGCGACCCGGATTCTGGCAGATAGTTATAATCGTTGCGCTTGTGGCTCTCTTCTTCCACCGTCCGATAATCGCGGTGTTCCGCGCGCTCACCGGTAGCGCGGAGTCGGGCGGCAAGGGTAGGGAGAAGGGCGCTCATGCGCGTGGTGCCGGATCGATTCGCTGCTACAACTGCGGCGCGTCGTTGCCGAACGGTTCGCGTTTTTGCAACAAGTGCGGACGCTCGCAGGACGTCATCGATGTATGAGAGGGGACATTGAGCGTTGACGTTCCAAATTGGCGCTTTGCCCGCGAGGTCCTCGAGGGGGGATTGCTCAGCGTAATAATGCCAGTGTACCGGCTTGCGGACACCATCGAGGTGAATCTCGCTTCGGTGGCGGACTGCCTTGCCGCGGGCGGGATCCCGTTCGAGCTGGTGCCGGTGGACGACGGGAGCGACGACGGAACGGCCGTCGCCATTTCGCGCGCGGCGGGCGAGCGTCCCGGCGTGGTGCGTCCTGTGCTGCTTGCGAAGAATGCCGGCAAGGGCAACGCCCTACGCGAGGGATTCCGCGCCGCTCGCGGTTCGCACGTGTTGCTGCTTGACGGCGACCTTGACATTGCGCCGAAGATGCTGCCGAAGTTTTTCGAGTCCATGGTCCGGAACGGCAGCGACGTGGTGGTGGGCTCTAAGCGCCATCCCGAGTCGAATGTGCAGTACCCGTGGCACCGCCGCCTTGCGAGCATGGTGTACTATTCGCTAGTGCGAATTTTCATCGGTCTTCCAGTCACCGACACGCAGACGGGCATGAAGCTCTTCAGGCGGCAGGTTCTAGGCGAGGCGCTCGACCGTATGCTCGTCAAGACGTACGCTTTTGACCTTGAACTGCTCGCCATTGCGTGCGGACGAGGCGCGAAGATTTCCGAGGCGCCCGTCGAGATACGCTTCGGGCAGAAGTTCGGCGCCCTCAAGGCTCGCACCGTGCGCGACATGGTGTACGACACGCTGGCCGTGTTCTACCGCCTGAAGGTGCTACACTACTACGCGAAGGTGGAGGTGCCGCCGCCGATGGAGGGAACTCCTCTCGTGAGCGTGGTGATTGCCTGCCCAGGCGGCAGTTGGATGCTGGATGAATGCCTAGACGCGATGACGCGCCAGACATATCGCAGCTTCGAGGTGATAGTGCTGCCCGACGAGGCGGCAAACGGACTTGCCTTTGGCAATGAACGCGGCTATCCGCTTTCGGTCATTCCAACGGGCAAGGTGCGTCCTGCGGAGAAGCGCAACATCGGCATTGCCGCTGCGAAGGGCGAGGTGATTGCGTTCATCGACGACGACGCGTATCCCGAAGAGCATTGGATCGAGAACGCGATCAAGTACTTCAGCGATTACGAGATCGGCGGCGTGGGAGGCCCTGGCGTGACGCCGCCTGGCGATGGATTCCTCGCGCGCGCCGGCGGGCGCGTATACGAGAACATTCTCGTAAGCGGCGGCTACCGCTACCGCTATGTTGGCGGAAGGGTGCTGCGCGACGTGGACGACTATCCTAGCTGCAATCTATTCGTGCGCACGTCGCTCCTCCGCAAGTTCGGCGGCTACCGCACCGACTTCTGGCCAGGCGAGGATACGCTTCTCTGCCGTTCGATCGTGTGCGACGAGCGCCGCCGCATCGTCTATGACCCATGGACGATTGTGTATCACCATAGACGCCCGCTGTTTGGTCCGCATCTACGCCAGCTCGGGCGCTATGCGTTCCACCGCGGCTACTTTGTGAAGCGTTTCCCCGAGAACTCGCTGCACTTCTCCTATTTCGTGCCGACGCTCTTCGTGGTCTATCTGCTGTTGTTGCTGGTGACTATGGCCATAATGCCTTTCTGCATGCCGAATTTCCCGCATGGAGGTCCTGAATGTCTGCTGCCGATAGTTTTCATCCTATGGCAGCCGATGAATCTCTATCTGCTGCTTGTGGCCGTGACAACGTTCAGCTTCAATCCCATCAGGTGGATCGTGACGGCGCTTGGTGTGTTCGCTACGCACGTTTGGTATGGCATTCGTTTCGTGCAGGGACTTTGCGCAAAGAAGGCTCCGTGCGAATACATTGGCCGCGACCACGCGGCGACGGAGTAAGATAAAGAATGGCGGGGGCAAATTGGATATTGGTTGCTGATTGTTGTTGGACGACCGCCGAGATTGCGCGGCTTGTCGAAGAGGGCGCGAGCCGGGACAGGCGCGTTTGGAACGACAATGTTCGGCATGAGGAGCGGGAACGGCGGCGATACAAGCTGCGTGACGGAACGACGATAGCCAGTGAATCGTCGCCTATTCGTTTCGGCACGAATACGGTCTGCGTGGCGGTTGCCAGACACGTCACCTGCTATCGGCTCTTGCGGCGCGAAATGGCAGGTCTTGGCAATTCCAATGCGAACAAAAGGAGCGAACGGAAATGAAAAACGAAATTGTGCTTTTCGAGGCGAAGGACGGAAGCTTCGCAATGCCGGTGCAGGTAAAGGCTGAAACCGTGTGGTTGTCGCTATTACAGATGGCTCAGCTGTTTGAAAAGGACAAGACGGTCATTTTTCGTCATGTAAAGAACGCTATCGCCGATGGCGAGATTGACCCCAAAGTGACTATTGCAAATTTTGCAATGGTCACTCCTCATGGTGCAATCCCAGGCAAGACGCGCGTTCAGAATGTTGATTGCTACAACCTCGATGTAATCATCTCCGTCGGCTATCGAGTCCATTCTCCTCGAGGCGTGGAGTTTCGCCGTTGGGCGACGCGGGTGCTCAAGGAGTATATCGTGCGCGGCTATGCGCTCAACCGTGAGCGCCTGAAACAGCTCGGGCAGGCGGCCTGATGGAATGTTGCCAATGTGAAAGTGTTGCCAGTACCAATTCCAATTGTTAATGAAAGGAGAATCGATCATGGAACTTGAAGACAGAATCGTTGCGTTTGCGGCGAGGTGCGTCAAGGTTTGTGCTGCATTACCAGTGAAGAATGTCGGCAGCGCGAGTTTTGCAGATCAGCTGTTCCGATCTTCAACGGGTGTTGCGGCAAACTACGCCGAGGCTTGCGAGGCGGAGTCCGGCAAGGATTTCGTGCATAAGCTTAAGGTGTCAATGAAGGAGTTGTCTGAAACGCGGATATGGCTCAAGTTGATTGGCGAGTCGGGCTATGTGGAAAAGGCGAAGCTTGCGGACTTGCTGAGCGAGTCCAAGGAACTGTCGCGCATTCTCTCCGCCAGCGTGATAACAACAAAGAAAAAGATTGGAGGCTGAAATTGGAATTGGCAACATTGGAATTGGCAACATTTCCACAATGGCAACAATCAACATGATCGCCGAATCCAAGCCTGCCGAAAAGGAAATGATGGTCAACCTAGTCATGACTTTCCTGGCGTGATGGGATTAGCCGCAAAGAGCACAAAGGACATAAAGAAAGGAACGACGAAATGAGATGCGAGACATGCGGGAATGAGGTGTTCGACAATGGCGAAGAACGCTTTGCGTGCCCGCATTGCGGAGCGGAAGTCGTTGCGGTGGAAGAATCAACCGAGGAACGGTGCAGACGGCTTGAACGGGAGCTGGAGCGGCAAAAACTGCATTCGCAAATAGAGGAATTAAGCGCGGCGGATCATTTCTGGACGCGGGGGAACTTGTTTTCGATGCTTGATCGCCAGTCTGAACGTGCTGCCCTTGAACGCGGCGATTTTGACGCGGCACGGCGGCATCTGGCAAAGGCAGAGAAATGGTTCAACATCGGCTGTCTCATACAGATAGCAATTGCGGTGGCCGTTGTGCTGTTCTTGATATTCGGAAAGTATTGATTTGCTGAAAGGAGCAATCCATGAAAACCTTTGCACGAATCATACTCGTCTCATCCCTCGCGCTCGCGGCTGGGTGCGTGAGCCATATCGTCATATCCCTCGTAAGCGCGGCGCTGGACGACGGTCTATCCATGGCGGGTGGCGAGAGTTACAGCTACGAAGAACGGGAACATTATTCGCTTGTACCATGCAATGCGGTAACGACTGCCGAGATCGCGCGGCTTGTCGAAGAGGGTGCTAGCAAGGATGGACGTGTCTGGAACGACAATATTTCTTCTCACGAGGAATGGTTGGCGAGGCGATACAAACTGCGTGACGGCACAACAATCAGCAGCGAGTCATCGCCAATCCGTTTCGGCACTAACATGGTATGTGTTTCGGTCGCCTACCATAAAGAGAGGGATTACATACAGATTGCCGATTCGATCAACAAGACTACGGCCATTCTTGGTCGCCATCGTGCCGGACACGGAAGTATTATGCCTTGCGCTGCCTCGTTTGGGAGTGGCGTTGACGAACGGCTGGTTGTCGTCAAGGCACCGAGAACATACCATAATTGGTCTGTGGTGTACGTTTTCGACCAGTCTTTTAGATGCGTATGGCAAAGCGATGAGGTAAAAGATAGAGGTTGGTGGCAGGCGGTACTTTCCCCTAAATACCCCGATACGATATTTCTCTACAACAAATACGTTGGGTGTTACCGCCTTGAACGTTGGGCATCAATAAGCGTGACGTCACATTGAGTGAAGGTCGGATCGTGCCCTGCGGCGGCAAGCGAAAGGAGCAGGTGACCCATGAAGAAACTGACAACGGCAATTCTCGGCTTATCCCTCGAACTGGTGACGCTTGGGTTGATGGCGGATGGGCCTTCGGCTCGCAAAGACGTGCAGGTTGTTAAAACGTTGAATGTGACGAATGCGGCGGATATTGTCATGCGTTGGTGCCGCCGTCCAGACGCTTTCGTGCGGGTCGAGGAACTGGTCATTCCGATGCAGATTGGACCGATTCCTGACGATGTTCAATCCGCATGCCGTATTCTGGCGTCGCAGAATCCGGAAGTGCTTCTGGCCGCGTATTCGGTTTTGATTCTGCGCGACTACGAATACAGGTTTATAGACTTTAGCCGATGCCAATATCCGCCTACGCACATTGGGCCCGTGGCTTCATGGGAAATCGCAGGGTGGACTTTGAAACGGCTTGGGCTCCTCGGGGAGTTAAGGCGTGTTGAAGACGAAGGCGTCGAGATTGGGATTTCTCCTTACATTGAAGGCATTCTGGTGAAGTCCGAGGAAATCTTCAAGGGCGATCCGTATGGGATGGCGCTTGTTGAGCGGGTGAATGTGCTGCGCGACAAGTTGAATTATAGGTACATGTGTCAAAGTCTGGACTTTTTCCGGGAGTCGATTCCGTCCGTGGATGACGTAAGGGAGTATAGATTCTGGGAGGGAAAGGATTTTTCCTTTAGAAGTGTTCGCACAAATGATGTCTGTCGTGGTAGCTGCGTCTGTCTGCATAAGGTGGAAAAGAGCGTTGGCGACAAGGTCTTGCAGCTGCTCGCAACGGCGCGGGGTGATAGTGGTTGGAGACGTTCTTATGGGGAAAACTATTCCTTTCGCTTTCGCGAATTGGATTGTGTCCTGCGAAATGGCGATACGGTGACAATCAAGGTGCGAATCAATGATGGACTCACATCTGGTTTCATTATCAGCTCGGCAGGTCAGTGCCGGGACATGCTTGTGTGTCCGCCTCAAGAGATTTGGCGAGAGTTGTCGGATATCTTCTTGAAGTTGTCAGGAAAAGTGTCTGGTTCTGTGCGCACTTGGTACAGGAGTCGTCCTCTGCCATGTTCATATCGCGTGGGCGACGGGCCGGATGGAGGAACGCTTTCCGGGGTTGCGAGGCTTTTTTACGGCGACGCTTCCAAATGGCCGGCGATACATTCCGCGAACAAGGAACGACTGCCAGATCCAAATAACGTAAGGCACGGCTTGACACTGACGATTCCAAGATTGCAGAATGATTCGACAACGGCGCGACCAAGCGATGTGCGGAACGCGTCCTGCGGCGGCAAGCGAAAGGAGTAGATGAAGGATGAGGAAAATGATGATGGTACTTGGGAGCGCGGCGATGGTCGCGGTGGTTGGGTGTGATCGAACAACTAATACAGAAAAGCAAACCAAGGAGGACGCAATGACGAATGAAACAAATGAAACGGCTCTTTCGCAGCATTGCGCGCGGCTTTTCTACGCAGCAAAGGAAGCGGACGTGCCGACCGTCGTTGAAGAGGGAACTTTCATGCCGACGCTTTATGTCGCCACCGAAAAGGGGGGCATGATAGTCAATCTTGCTGGACTGGAATCAATCGAAGCCCTGCGCGACATGGCGGCGCAGACGATACGTGAGAAAGACCTGGATGCGACGGCGTATCTTCTTGATTACGCATCGTTTTACGATAAGGATGGTGTGCGTAAGGGTGCGCTCACCATGGAGATTGCGGATGAGGCGGATGCGGCGGCAAAAGTCTTTGTCATAATCTGTAACCGCGACGAAAAGACCGTATGCGATCCAATCCGACGTGGGGACGTGAAATCGTTGTTTGAATATGACCAGATGAAACGGAATGGAAATGGTATAATACCCGCGCGAACAAAAGTTAGGTGGATATCCACCCAAAAATAGGAGGTGTGATGGTTGTCAAACGGGAATAAGCGGTCGATCGGCTTGTCTGGCTGATGGGGAACGGGAACGTGAAGGTCATTACCGGGGATTATCAAGACCCGTGGAAAGACGAAAGCGGCGTTGTCCATGTCGGAGTAATTCCTTTTCTGCTCAACAAGAAACTGATTGAGAAGTAATACGCAGAAAGGGCACAACCCATGAAACCCTTTGCACGAATCGTTGGAAAATGTTGCCAATGTGAAAGTGTTGCCAGTACCAATACCAATTGCCAATGAAAGGAGAACAACTATGACAAAGAAACAAGCAGGTGTTATTGCGGTGATTGCCGTACCCGCAGCGGCGGTTGTGTTGACAGCCGTGGTGTTCTCCCTTTATCTCTTCTTCGGCGGATTTGACGATGCCGCGGAGGCGTCTTTGGACGACGCGGATCTGATTGTTAAATTGGCGGACGTGCCGGACGCTGAAAACGCCTTTCTGACCTTCATGTCCGCCACGAACCACTATTCCGTCGCCGAAAATTGGCGGATTGACTTGACTGATGACCGGTTTCTGGATTACGGCGTTGCTTTCACCAATGGCACATACTATGCGGCGAAGGCAAGAGGTCTGACAAACGCGACGGAGCGCGCGGACGCGATACTAGCGTCAAACGAGACGTTCTTTGCTACGATGTCGAAGGGCGTTCGGCAGAAGTTCTATCGAAATGTCAGTTCACGCCTGCCGCCGCTCGAGACATTTTCGATGCCGCCAATTCATGATTTTATTAACTTTGCC
>JAFUDL010000144.1 GCA_017459225.1 Kiritimatiellia bacterium | reverse complement strand
TCGCCGTACCACAGGTCTATCCCCTCTGATTTAGTCAATCGACCATGTAAACAAGGGCACCCATGTGGTATCCCAAATTAATCTCCATACTGGTCTTGCTGCAGCTCACTAAGACGGTTGCTAATAATCTGTCCAGCAAGGATTACCGTATGTGCATAAACAACGACCTTGGCAGAATTGTCTAGTTCCTCGAACACGTCGCAGACGGTGTTAAGAGCGCAAGTCATAGCGGAGGTCGCCACGAAGCATAAGGCGAATTGCCTTGCAATAGTGTTTACTGCCAATGAATGCTTTTGTTTACTGATATTACACTCTATCCGGCGTCCGATTGTCCATAGCACTGCAAATTTCCGTATTCAAGCTGCTATATCACCTTGATGCTCGTCATGGGCGAAAACTGGTTGAAGACCTGCTGAAGATTCGTACGCGCGGAATCATCGACAAAGGCGTCGTCGCGGAAGAACGCGATGCCCGGCTTGAACTTCGCGATCTCGATGAAGAACTCCGTCGTCATCTTCGCCTTCGCATCAAGACACGCAGCCAGCGGCGCATTTTGGTAGGGCGCGCTCGCCGAGCGCGACGCCTCCACGCCCACGAACAACACCTCGTTCCCCGACACCTTCGCCTTCACAATCGACTCCGAAAGCGGGATGTGCGTTTCAAGCAGCATCTGGAAGAGCAAGTCCTCTGCCGAACGATCGGAACGGACACGTTCAAAGTTGGCGAACTCCTGATTCGTCTCGCTTACCGTTGCGGAAGTATCACGGAGCGACGACGAGTCGAGCTTCAAAACACGAGAGCCGATGTCGAGGTTAGTTTTTAACGCAGAGTCGCTGAGACGCTGAGTACGCAGAGAAGGTTTCGCGCCAACTCACCTCTCTCCCTTCAGTCCCTCGCATTCGGGGAACAAGGCGAGCAGTTTCTTCGCGTTCTCCTTCGCAAAATCGGGCGTCGAGCATTTGAGGCGTTCAATCATGTTTCGTTCCTTTCAAAAGTCGTGCAATTCGGGAAGTTCAGCTCCTTTTTATCCGTGGCACATTATAGCATCATTTGACGAGAAAGTGCCACGGATAAAAAGACGGTCTTTCAACGGCCGCAGGGTTGGATCGCGGCGCGCTAGGGACAGCGCGCCTTCCATGCCGTCAGCCAAAGCGGCGGCACTTTACGCCCCCCTCGCTGAACATCTGCTTCACAGTGTCGAGAAAAGCCGAATAGTCGCCGCCGTATACAACTTCCTTGATGCCGGCGTTGATGATGAGCTTGGCGCAGGTGAGGCAGGGGGAGATCGTGATGTAGATCGTGGAGCCAGAGACGTCCACCCCGTAGCGCGCCGCCTGGCAGATGGCGTTCTGCTCGGCATGCACGCACAGGCACTCGTCTAGCCCCTTCCCGCTTGGCGTGTGGCCGGCGCAGCGCGGGCAGCCGCCGTCAAAGCAGTTCTTCACGCCGCGCGGAGTTCCGTTGTAGCCGGTTGAGAGAAGATGGTTCTCCTTCACGATCACGGCGGCCACCTGGCGGCGCGAGCAGTTGGAGCGCTTCGCCACCACCTGCGCGATCTCCATGAAGTATTCGTCCCAGGTGGGACGCGGATCGTTCTTCGCCTTCTTCTTCGTCATGTCGTCATCCTCCTGTATGCGCCTTAGGACTGCGCCGCAGACGCGGCGAATGCCTTGAGAGTTTCGAGATATCCCGCGGGATTGCCGATGTCGTGCCGACGGCCCGGGTAGCGGTATCCATACACCGCTTTCTCCGCGAGAAGGCGGCGTATGGCATCCGTGAGCTGTATCTCGCCGCCATAGCCGGGCCGCTGCGTGGCGAGAAGGTCGAACACCGCGGGATCAAGCAGATAGCGGCCCGCGATCGCGAGACGCGAAGGCGCCTCCTCGAGGCGCGGCTTCTCCACGAGATCCGACAGCTTCAGCGTCTCGCCGCCCACGCCCGGCATCTCCACGCGTTCGCCCTTCACGATTCCGTAACGGCTCACCTTCTCGGGCGGCACCTCCTCGAGGCCCACTACCGACGCGCCGCCATGAGCGCGCGAGATGGCGGCCATTGCGGCGGACGGCGCCTCGCCCGAGACGAGCGCGTCGCCCAGCAGCACCAGCACAGGCTCCCTCTCGCCGCGCAGAACATCCGCCGCCTGGAGAACCGCATGGCCAAGGCCACGCTGCTCCGTCTGCACAGCCCAGCGGATGCGCCGCCCGATCTCCTCGAGGTGCGCAAGCTCCGCGTCCGCCTCTGGCCTGGACGCGCAGCGCCCGCGCCATACTTCGTCCGCCTCGAAGTGGCGGCGGATGGACGGCTTGTCGGGCGAGGTGACGATCACCACCTCGTCCGCCCCGGCATCAAGCGCCTCCTCCACGATCAGCTGTATGGCGGGCCTTGCGCCCACCGGCAGCATCTCCTTCGGGATTGTCTTGGACGCCGGAAGGAAGCGGGTTCCGTGACCCGCCGCGGGAATCAACGCCTTCATGCGCGCTTGGGGGCGTTGAAGTACGCGGCGTACGCCTTCTTCGTGTGAAGGCAGTCGTGGCGGGACGCAAGCTCCCACGGCGCGTGCATGTTGAAGAGAGGCGTGCCGAAGTCGATCACGTCCATGCCGAATCGGGCCATGAACTTCGCGATCGTGCCGCCGCCGCCCTTCTCGGCACGGCCGAGCTCGCCCATCTGCCAGTCGATCTTCGCGTCGTCCATGATGCGGCGCACCTCGGCCACAAACTCGGCGCGGGCATCCGAAGCGCCGCTCTTGGACGCGGCGCCGGTGTACTTGATGGCGCATGGACCACCGCCCATCTTGGCGGCGTTGCCAATGGAGTCGGCATCTGGGAAGTGCGGATCGCTCGCGGCGCACACGTCTGCGCTGAGCATGGTTGAGCGCTCGAGGGCGCGGCGCACGTCGATGTCGCGCGCGTTGCCGCTCTGGCGGTCGATGAGCTCGGCCACGGTGTTCTCGAAGAACGAGCTCGCCATGCCAGAGGCGCCAACGCTGCCGATCTCCTCCTTGTCGCACAGCACGACTGCGCACGTCTTGACCGGAGTCTTTCCTGCGAGGTCCATGAGCGCGCTCAGTCCGGCGTATGCGCACACGCGGTCGTCATGGCCGTAGGCGGCGATCAGCGAACGGTCGAGGCCAACTTCGCGCGGACCGCCTGCCGGCACGATCTCGAGTTCGGCGCTGAGGAGGTCGTCCTTCTCGATGCCGTACTTATCCTTGAGAATGTCGTCCACCGGACCAAGCCCCGCTATGACATCCATGTCTTCTGCGGCCACCGCGTCCTTCACCGGCTTCTCCTGCTGGTCCTTGCCGAAGTGCGGCAGCACGTCGCTTATCATCAGAACGGGGTCGGACGGCGCATCACCGATCGCCACTTCGATCTTGGTGCCGTCCTTCTTCACCACGGTGCCGTACAGGGCGAGCGGCATCACAAGCCACTGGAACTTCTTGATTCCGCCGTAGATGTGCGTATCGAAGTATGTGATGCCGTTCTTCTCGTAGATGGGGCGGGGCTTGAGGTCGAGGCGGGGGGCGTCCGTATGGCCGCCGACCACGCGAATTCCGTTCAGCACGGGGTCGCTGCCAGCAATGGCGGCGAAGAGCGTCTTGCCGTGGTAGCCGCGGTACACGCGGTCGCCTGGCTTGAACGTCTTCACCGCGTCGAGGTT
>JAFUDL010000143.1 GCA_017459225.1 Kiritimatiellia bacterium | reverse complement strand
TCAGCACGCGGTCGCTGCCGCTCTGCACGGGCAGATGAAGGTGGCGGCACACCTTGGGGAGCGTGCGGTACGCGCGAACAAGCTCGTCCGTGCAGCCACCCGGATGTGCGCTTGTGAAGCGGATGCGCTCAAGGCCGGGAGTCGCGTTCAGCGCCTCGAGAAGGCGCGGGAAAGGCTCCGTAAAGCCGCCCGGCGAAGGCGCGTCGCATTCGCTCCACGCGGGATTGCGCCGCCCGTAGCGCAGCACGCTCTGGCCGAGCAGGCAAAATTCCTTCCGGCCGCGCGGGGCGAGGCTCGCCACTTCGGCGAACACCTCGCGCGCGGGACGCGAATACTCGTGGCCGCGCACGTCTGGGACGATGCAGTAGCTGCAGCGGTTATCGCAGCCAAGTAGCACGGTGACGTAGCTCTGGAAGCACGCAAAGCCGTTCGCGCCGCGCCGCACGTCGGGATGAGCGTCGAGCCCGGCGGGCACCTCATCATCGTCCGGCAGCTCGAGGATGCGCCTCTCTCCTGCAAGCGCGCGCTCGACTAGGCGAGGAATCATTCCGAAGCGGCGCGGACCCACCGCGAAGTCAAGCCCGGGGAGGCTCTTGAAGACGTCTGCGCCCATTCTCTTCACGGCGCAGCCCATCAGGCCCACAACCTTCACGCACCCTTCGGCTGCGCTTCTCGCGCTGCGCGACTTGCCGCGCCCCTCCTTCGCTGCGATCAGATTGCCGCACTTGCCCACGGCCTTGCGCTCCGCCATGTCGCGCACGGTGCACGAATTCACCACCACGAGCTCTGCATCCTGCTCGGCGGCCACGCGCTCATGCCCGGCCGCCTCCAGCAGGGCCGCCACGGCCTCGCTGTCGCGCACGTTCATCTGACATCCGTATGTGTGTATGAAGAATTTCATTTTGCGCCTTCTGCCACCTTGACCTTCGGCAGACTCTTCGCGCCTGGCCAGGGCGTAAGCGAATGCGTCACCTTGCCGTCGGCCGAGCGCGTTGCGGAGATGCGGTGGCCACCCGGCACGCGCAGGTTGCGGAACGACACCTCCCTGCCGTCCCACTCCTTCGGAAGTGCGGGGAAGAGCGTGGCAGTGTTGGCGTGCGGATCGTACGCGAGCAGCATCTCCTGAATGCCGCGCGCATAGCCGAAGTTCGCCTCGAGGGTGAAAGGATCATACGTTGCGCGGGAGAGTCCGCACTTCAGCTGGTCGCCGTTCAGGTTGAATCCGCAGCGCGACGTGAACGCGCGCTGAAAGTCCTTGAGATACCGGTACGCGCGGTCGCCGCGGCCAAGGCGCGCCTCGAAGCATCCCGCCCACGGGAACGAGAAACCCACCCACCAGTCGGTGCCAAGCTTCTCCCACTGATCCACCGAGCGAGTGAAGTCAACGCCCTTCTCAAGGGGAACATTGGTGAGCGGAAACACCTGCAGGAGATGCGAGGGATGACGATGAGTCCCCTTGAGCAGATTGCCGGCGGAGAGCTCTATCGTTCCGTCCGCCGCCGCGTTCGGCGGGCCGAACGTGCCCACATACGCTTTCCACTTTTCCGCCTCCGCCTTGTCGCCGCACGCCTCGGCGAGGCGCGAGAGGTAGATGTAGAAGCTTGTAAGGATTGCGCGATCGTAGGATGAGTTTGGATTGAGGAAGCACGCGTTGCCGTTGCCGCCGACCTCCGGAGAGCACGAGAGGTCAAGCCGGCGCACGCCATCGACCATCTTCCAGGCGTGTTCGATTCCGGCGGCGAGTTCGCGTCCAAAGGCGAGATACTTCGCGGCCTTTTCCGGCGTGGGATCGTAGTCCCAGGCGTCGCAGAGCGTGTCGAACACCCAGATGCCGTGGACGGGAAGCACGGTGTAAGCGGTCCAGCCGCCGATCACGTGCGCGCCGAAGCCCATCGTGGGGGGAATCACCGCACCTTCGGCACTGTCGCCGAAGAGCTTCTTGCAGAAGGCTCGGCACTCAGGAAGGCGCTCGATGAAGAATTCTGCGAAACCCTCAAGCGCCTCGATGCGCCCGGCGGGACCTGCCGCCCAGTAGGTCATCTCGGTGTTGAGGTCGTTGTGGTAGTCGCCGTGCCAGGGAGGCAGCGCGCCGTTGTCGGCAGTCCAGATTCCCTGCAGCGCGAGCGGAGGATGCCCTGCGCGCGCGCCAGCGCCGTAGAGGTAGATCACGAAGTCATATAGGCGCTGCAGATCGGCATCGGGGATGGAAACGGAGCTTTCGGAGTTGAACTTCGGCCAGAATGAAGACGCGGGCGCGGCGGATGCGGCACGGAAGCGCACGCCGACCTCGAAGTCGATGTCGAAGCGGTTGTCGGCACCTGCGCGGCGGGCGCGGCGGTATGTGGCCTCGCGCGCGCCGATTGAGACCGTTGCTGCGGGATAGACTCCTAACCGGTAGAAGGAGCTGTTTTTCAGAAACTCCCTCTTGGCGAATTTGACGTCTTCGGGAATCCTCATGGAAAGGAGCTTGTCGCCGTCGTCAAACCACGCGAGGATGTTCCGTTCGCCGAGAGGCGTCTCCACGGTGACGGTGGCGGCAGCGGTGGAGGCGTCTAGAGTGAAGCGCTTTACTCGCTGGCCGGAGGCGAGCGTCATCACGAAGCGCACGCCGGGGAGCTTGGTGGCGTTAACCCGCTCGTAGTCGCCGAACACGGCGGAGCGGCGCGCGCCGTCCTTCCTGCGCACGACGTCCACAAGCGTGGCCCACGAAAATTCAGGGCGGAGATAGCATGGCATGTGGATGTTGTGCCAGAAGTCGGCGCGGTCGAGCGTGACGTTCAGCGTTTCGCCGCCGCCCCACAGAAGCGCGCCCGCGCCGCCGTTGCCTAGCGGCACGCCGTCGTGCCATTTGCTCACCGGCGCCTCAAGCGACACGAGCGGCGCGCGCTCGCCAAAGCAGCACGCGCACGCCGTCGCCGCAAACACCGCCAACGCAAGACGAAACGAAGTTCTCGCTTTCATGCCGGAGAAGTCAATCCCCATTCGCTAGCGCACGTACAGGACCATGCCGTTGGCGGCGCGGTTCATGAGGATCAGGTTACCGGACATCGTCTTGAGCGAGAACTTCGACGAGTAGTCGTTCTCCTCCGCGTCCTTCACCACCAGCTCGACATTCTCGACGTCCGCGCCAAGCACGGGGCCGAGATTGTAGATCGGCAGCATGGGACGCGCACTGAACTTGGCCTCGATCTTCTTGAGTCCCGCAAGGGCATTTTCGTCGGCGTCGGCGAACTGCACGCAGTCCAGCTGGCGCCTCTTGCCCGTGCCCCCCACTTCCCAGACGGTCTTGTCACCCGTGAACGCGAAGGGACCAGAGAGCGTGCCCGACCCCTTCAGCGTGCCGAAGATCGGCATCGTCATCGTGCCGCTCGACACGAGCGAAGAGCCGGCGCCGAGTTCGAGATCCTTGTAGATGCCCGAAGGCTCCAGCACGGCGATGTCGCCCAGCGTAGCCGCAAGCTTCAGGTTCGTCTCGATCCACTGCTTCTCCGTCGGGCTGTCAGGCGCCACGTAGCTGAGCGTCCAGTACTTGTTCTTGTCGTTGTTGGGTCCGTACCCGCCCGTGTTGTCGCCCACGCGCGCCTCCCAGCGGTGCCAGCCGGGCGTGAGCGTGATCTTGGCGTTCGTGGGATCGCCCCAGCTGCCCACGTTGATCAGCGTCACGCCGTCGATCACGAGCATCTTGTAGTCGTCGTAGTGCATGTCGAACGACCACTCGCCGCCCTGGTTCTCCTCGACCTTGAACCAGCCCTGGAAGCGGCTGACCTTCTTGTCGTTGAAATACCCCGTGCTGTCTGTACCGCTGTTTCCATGCCTGTGCATGTACTCGACGGAGTCGAGGCACTTGATGTGGCTCCAGTTCTCTGTGGTAGCCCAGTTGTCGTTGCCGTTCTGCCAGCTCCACACGCAGGCGTTGACGCAGGGACGCATCTGCAGCGTGGCGTCGCCGCCGAGCGAAGCACCCGGCTTGAAGGTTGTGTAGTCGTTGCCATTGTCGGACGAGCTTTCGCCGATGACGAATCCGAACGATCTGCTGTTGTCCTTCCATCCAGTTCCGTTCGCGCCGCTTCCGCCGGTGCAGTCCTCGAATGCAAGGGTGAACTTATGCCAGCCGGCGGCGAGCTCAACCGTTCCGCGCGCCGTGGCGCACTTGCTGGCGCTCTTGCACACCTGAGCGCCGTCCACGTCGAAGCGGATCCAGTCGTCATAGTTGCCCGCGAACGTCCACTGGCCGGCCTTGTCCTCCGGCACATAGAACTCGCCGCGCGTGGCGATCGTCGTATAGCGGCGGATGGGATTGCTGCCGTAGTTCTTGTTGGCGAAGGTCCAGAAGTCTGCCGATGCGTACGGATAGCTCCACGCCGTTTCCGTGACCTGATCGATCACATATCCCGCGACGGCGTATGGATAACGCTCGTCGGAGTACTTCGCCACCTGCGCGTTGACGCCGTCCGCGAGCTTGATGCCGCCCGCGAATGCGGAGGTGGCCCGCAGGTCGTTGCCCTCAGTGTTCTCCACTGTGAGCTTGCCCAGCAGCGCGCCCTGCATCTTGTCGTCGTCCGTGCGGTTTCTCGTGAAGTTCGCCGCGCCCTTGATCGTGAGGTCGCTCGCGCCGGAAAGGCCCTGGTTCCAGTTCACATAGTAGCTGGCGAGATCAAAGGTGACGCTGCCGCCAAGCTTGTCGTAGCCGAAGAACACGGGGTAGCCCACCGCGCCGCCCCACGCGCCGTTCACGTTCACGAACTCGCCGTCCTGGAGGTCAACCTTGGTGACGCCCGGCACGCGATGTCCGTTGAAGCCGCTTGATCCCATTTCGAACCTGCCGCCCTCCAGTGTGACCCAGTGGCGTCCTTCCGTGGCGCCAACGCCGTTGCCGTAAGCCCAGGAATCGGGGCTTTCCGTGTCGTCGTCGTTCGTCGTGATGCCCTTCACCTTCAGGACGGCGTTCTCACGCACGTACGTCTCGGTGCGCGGGCTGTCGTATCCGGCGAACATGACGATCCCCGAAGCGTCGAGCTCGCCGCCCACGTCAACCGTGTGCACGGACACAACCGCGGGATTCTGGCTCCAGCGGCCCACATGGAGTTCGCCGGTCACCTTCACCTTTGCACCGGGATCGATCACGATGCGGCCATGCGCGGGACCCTTTCCAGTAGAACCATTTGTGCTGAGGTGCATATTCTTCACAGTCAGGTCAGAACCCTCCTTGAGACGGAGGTCACCGGCGTTGTTGATCGTGTATCCCAGATTCAGCTGCGCGATGGAGCCGATCATAGTGAGCGCAAGCCCGTACTCGGCGTTGTTTCCAGGTCCGTACACGTAGGTGTTGCCGGCAGTCTGGTTCACGTTGATCACGCCCTGCACGTCCATCATGCCCACAGCCTGCGGACGAATGTCGATCGCGCCGCCGGTTGACGTGATGTTGATCTCGTCGAACTGCGGCCCCGTGCCACTTCCGGTCATGAAGCCGAACGAGCCGCCGGTGTGCGTGACGTTGATTTTCTTCGCCTTCGTCCCCTCCTTGAGAAAGAAACCTCCTGCGGAGTGCGTCACATCGATGTCGCTCTGGGCGTCGAAGCCGTTTACCAGGTACGTGTTACCGCCCGCAATGGCGAAAGTGCCAACGGTCGTCTCTCCGGAGATGTTGTGCGTTCCATTCTCCATCCTGACCTGCCCGACGCCGAGAAGCCCCCCGTTGTAGTTGACGGTCGATCCGCCCTTCATCGTAAACGTTGCACCTTCCGCGACATTGACGACGCCATTGATCGTCGTGGTGCCGCTCTCGGCGGAGAGCGCGCCGCTACCAGCGCCCACGATGAGCGGAGCCGTCGCTGGATAGGTGGTCGAATAGCCGTGCAGCGTGCCGTTGTCGAGCGTGATGCCGCCAGGCGCGTTGATGGTCGCCGATTCCGGACGGAACACGCCACCTTCCGTGACCAGGACGGATTCGACGTCGAGCGGCAGGCTGATGAGGCCGAAGTAGCCCGTGTTCTTGATCGTGAGCTTCTTGCCCGGGCCGAATATGCCGCCCACCGCAGTGGCGG
>JAFUDL010000142.1 GCA_017459225.1 Kiritimatiellia bacterium | reverse complement strand
TCCTTTCTTTCGTGTGAGTGGTTTTTTTGCAACGCACATTATACGAAAAAAGGAGGCACCACGCTTCCTTTTGGACAGGAATTTTCGCCTCACCCAGAGGGTGAAAGCCCAAAGAACGATTTCAGCACGTGTTTACAGTGCTGAAGCGCATCTCATGCGACGTCAACTGACGAGTATAGGATAATCTGGCGAGGAGGAACACTATGATAACGAAGAGCGAATTGGAAAAACTGCTTGCGTCCACGGAGACGTACCGTGTCGAACGAACCAAGTCCACGACGGACAAGGACAAGTTCGGCGAGGCCGTCTGCGCATTCGCGAACGACATGCCAGACTGTGATAAACCGGGCTATATTTTCTGAGACAACGTGAAGGATGTATGATGTGAGAGGAGGCACTTATGGCATTACCTGTAAACATTGACGATTTGATCAACAATCGTAAGGTGGAAAGGGCACGCATCGAGTACAAGGAAGGGTGGAATCCCGAAAAGATTCTTCACACCTTGTGAGCCTTTGCCAATGACATCGACACCTGGGGTGGCGGATATATTATTATTGGGATTGCCGAGGAGAACGGGCGGCCTGTGTTTCCGATAAAGGGAATTGAGCCGAATGAGGTGGATGTGATTCAGAAGGAGCTGCTGAATGTCTGTCATCTCATCGAGCCGGTCTATTTGCCGGTTGTCGAGCCGTGCGTGTACGAGGGCAAGTGTCTGCTGATTGTCTGGGCGCCGGGCGGGTGCGAACGCCCCTATCGGTGCCCGGAGCGCATTGCCAAGGATGTCAAGTCGCCGAAGGCTTACTATATCCGCAAGCTTGCGAGTACCGTCAAGGCGACACGGCAGGATGAGAAAGAGCTCTTTGAGCTGACGGGGGACGTGCCGTTTGATGACCGCCCGAATGTTCATGCCGACATTACCGACCTCAAGATGAATCTGCTGGTCGAGTATCTGCATGAGGTCGGCAGCGATCTCGCGAAAAGCGCCGAGGAGATGTCTGCTGCAGATGTCGCCCGTAACATGCAAATTGCGTCCGGACCGGCGGAGTGTTTCAAGCCGAAAAACGTGGGTCTCATGTTCTTCAATCCGCATCCGGAGAATTTCTTCCGTTGCGCATGGATTGATGTCGTTGACAAGCCAGATCCAACGGGCGAGGGCATGGTCGAGCAAACGTTCCGGGGGCCGCTTCATGTGCAGCTCCGTTCGGCGCTTGACTACATCAGAAACCGATTTCTGCGCGAAAAGATATTCAAGTACGATGATCGACCAGAGGCTGGCCGATTCTGGAACTACCCCTATCGCGCCATTGAAGAGGTTCTTGCAAACGCCGTCTATCACAAGTCATATCGAATTGCGGAACCTATTACCGTCGTGGTGACGCCCGAGGCGATGACGATTTCAAGCCTGCCCGGACCGGAACGGTCAATTACGGACGCCGACCTTGCTGCTTGCCGTATGATTGGCCTTCACTATCGCAACCGTCGCATCGGCGACTTCCTCAAGGAGCTCGAACTCGTTGAAGGGCGTAATACGGGTATTCCAGTTGTCGTGAATGTCATGCGTGAGAACGGCTCGCCGCCGCCGGTCTTTTCTTCCCCTGAAAATCGAGATTGGCTCTCCGTCGTATTGCCGGTCAATCCCCATTTTCGTAAAATGGAGGATCCCATTTCAGAGAGAACTGCATTGAAAACTGCATTGACTTCACAGATGGGAACTAACAAGGATAAGGGTGGAGAATGCGTTAGATTGGCGGATTCTGGGCGCATTGTCGGAGTTATGACGGCAGAAGAGGAGTTGGAACATATAAAAGTTGCGCTGAAAACTGCGCTGAAAACTGCGCTGATACGCCGTCCTGCCAAGGTGATCGAACGAATGGGGCTTTTGTTACAGCAATTGCTTAGGGATAAAGACATCACGATAGTCGCGTTGGCGAGTTTGCTTGGCGCTTCCAGAAGAACTGTTCAAGAGGATATTGCCATCTTGAAGAACCTAAAGGTTCTAGATCGGGTTGGCCCTGATAATGGCGGCGAATGGGTCGTTCTGCTCAAATGGTGAGAAGAGGGGGAATGAAGGTAGAGGTTAGAGGTACAAGCCCCTATTGGTTGAGTAGAAGTGGTGGAGTAGAGACTATGGCGATGCCGCAGAGAGACGATTCGCCTACGCCAAGGCTACGGAGGACAGGCACGATAGAGGCAATCATGCGACAGCCGGCGGAGAAGAAGGCCGCCGAGGAAAAAAGAAGGCCGAGGCGCGTGCCCGCGTCGCGTATCGTCGGAAGCAAAGGCAGTGAGCGTGGTACAGATCGCAACGCTGCCCGCCGACCGGCAGGAACCGGCGAGAAAGGAATGGGCGAAAGTCTTGCGCCCGTTCAAGCGCCGCGAGCCGTGGCTTTGACCGGATGCGGTGAAGGTGTGGATGTGGTATAATTTCAACAAGCGAGGAAAGCGTCGCATCGCCGCAGGCGTCAAATGCGCCTCATTGAAACGAACTTGAAAGGAGTTAAAATGGAAACGAAAAGACAGACAGGTTGTTCAAGAAGGGATTTTCTGATCGGGGCCGCGGTACTCGGCATCGCCGCTGGCGGATGCCGCAGCGAGGGAGGTCTTTTCGACTTCACCGACGGAGCGCCGATGCACGGTTTCGCCGCGCCGAAGCTGCCGACCATCCGCGTCGGGATCGTCGGCATGGGCGGACGCGGCAAGCACTTCCTCAAGCGCGCGCAGCTGATTCCGGGAATCGTCGTGACGGCGATCTGCGACAACGTGCCGAAAAAGATCGAGGCGTCGAAGTGCATCCTCGCCGACGCGAAGAAGCCGCCCGCAAGGGAGTATCTCGGCGAAGAGGCGTGGAAGGCGCTCTGCGAGGATCCGAACGTGGACGTGGTGTACAACACGACGCCGTGGTCGCTCCACGTGCCCGTGCAGCTCGCGGCGATGCGCGGCGGCAAGCACGTGTTCACCGAAGTGCCGAGCGCGTTCACGGTTGACGAGTGCTGGGAGCTCGTCGAGACGAGCGAGAAGACGCGTCGCCATTGCATGCAGCTCGAGAACTGCTGCTACGGGGAAGTGGAAATGCTGACCTTCAACCTGGCGAGGCTCGGCATGCTGGGCACGCTCACGCACGCCGAAGGCGCGTACATCCACGACCTGCGCGGCATGTCGCGGTCCGAATGGCCGGGAAGCGAATGCTGGCGGTTCGACGAGAACCGCGATCACGGCGGCAACCGCTATCCGACGCACGGACTCGTGCCGCTCTGCCTGACGTTCGACGTGAACCGGGGCGACCGCCTCGACTACCTCGTTTCGCTCGACTCCGCGCAGGAGAACTTCAAGGCGTACATGGAGGCCTACCTCAAGCCGGACAATCCGCGCCGCGCGGCGGCGATGAAGATGCACGACATGAACTCCACGCTCATCCGGACGGCGAACGGCCGATCGATCCTTGTGCAGCACGACGTCGCCTCGCCGCGGCCGTACACGCGCATCCAGCTCGTCAGCGGCACGAAGGGGACGATCTGCAACTATCCCCTGCGCATCGCGCTTGAAGAAAAGACCGGCGACGGGAAGGCGCACATGTGGTACGATGAGAAGCGCACCGCCGAGATCCAGCAGAAATACCGCCATCCGCTCTGGAAGACGATGGGAAAGCTCGCCAAGCGCGCGGGCGGACACGGCGGGATGGATTTCATCATGGACATGCGCTGGGCCTACTGTCTTCAGCAGGGACTCCCGCTCGACATGGACGTGTACGACCTGGCGGCGACGTGCTGCCTCTGCGAGCTGACGGAAAAGTCATCCACCCACAGGTCGATGGCCTGCGACATCCCCGACTTCACGCGCGGCGCGTGGCGTACGAACAAGCCGCTGGGAATCGTCGATATCGACCTCCAGAAGATGGGCTTCACGCAGGATCGGTCAGCTCACGCTTGAGGCCGGCGCGGCGATTAGGCGTTGCGGATGATCTTGACGCCGGAGACGGTGCGTTTCTTCGTGGAGAAGGCGATGCCGATGAGCCTTCTGATATTTGGAAACAACTATTTAAAACAACTTGCCTTTGGCGCGCGGGCGCGGGGCCTTGCGGCTGCTTCGCAGTTCGCGCTTCGCGCTCACCCAACCTGATCGCTTCGCGACAGGCGCATCAACTCGCCCGCGCCCATTTGCCGATCCTTAAACTACCACAATCCTGAATGTTCAAGGTGCGCCCGAAGGATAATGTTGTTCTTGAAAGTTGTCATGGTTGTTTCCAAATCCCAATACGGATGGGTGAAAAACGCAGTTGTGCCCTTGTTCGAATGAGTATGTTTTTGTTACCAATTGGGCACGTAGCGTCCAGTCGATTATGGTATAATAGCGGGCAAGGAGATAAAATGAAAGCTCAAAACGTGTTTCCAGCGGTGATTGTTTTTTGCTCGATGTTTACCTGTGTCGGCGCGGCGGAGGCGTTCTCCACGTCGAATGACGGCGCGAAGGCCGCGAAGAAAGCGCATGCGCTTGAAGACTTTCCCGTCGCATGCGAGCGCGTCGTGGCGTTGGAAGGGCGCGAGGCGTCCCTTCTGCCGAGCGGGCGAAAGTTCAAGCTCGTGTGGAACGACGAGTTCGACGGCGATAAGTTGGACGAGACGAAGTGGGGCTACCGTACCAACTTCTGGGGACGGAGCGCGCATTGGTTCGCGACGCCGGAGGACAACGCCGTTGAGGTGAAGGACGGTCTTCTCAGGATGAAGCTCGTCAAGCGCGCCGACGGACAGTTCGTTTCGCCCCAGCTCCAGACGGGCGAGATTGTGTGGGACATTCCTCATACGGATACCGGCAAGGGGTTCTGGCCGCTCGCGAAGCGCGCAAGGCCGAAGTTCATGCACCGCTACGGCTACTACGAATGCCGTTGCCGCCTCCAGCAGAAGGCGGGATGGTGGTCGGCGTTCTGGATGCAGGCACCGATGCAGGGCTGTTCGCTCGACGCGCGCCGGGCGGGAATCGAACACGACATCATGGAGTCGTTCGACCCCGGCTTGATAATTCCGCATTGCTTCCACTACAACGGCTACGGCGCGGAACACGGCTGCTTCAGGATTCCGCGTGTTCGGCGGAACGCCGACGCGATGCTCGCGCTCGACAAGACGCAGTACCACGTCTTCGGCCTTCTTTGGGAGCCGGACGGCTACACGGTGTACATCGACGGACGCCGCCACGGTCCGAAAGTTGGACGCGGAAAAGGCGAGGCGGTCAGCGAGACAGAGGAGTTCATCCTTCTCACGACCGAGGCGAAGTGGTACCGCAACAACCGCATGACGGGCAAGGGCGTGCCGGAACTCGAATCGGCGCTCGGCGACGAATTCATCGTCGATTACGTCCGCGTGTACGACATTGTGGAATAACGAGCCATACTGCCTTACGATCCATCAACTGTGCCCCGCTGAAGTAGGGCGAAACTTCCAGGGAGTGAGGCAATGCAGAAAGGAGAGTCAATACTCCTCTAGCACTTTTAGGATTTCTAGCTTTTCTAAAAAAACTAGACCATCTAGCTCTTCTAGCACCACTGGGCGTAATTCACCGCCGAGCCTTCTGATAATTGGAAACAACTATTTAAAACAACTTGTCTTTGGCGCGCGGGCTAACTCGCCCGCGCCCATTTGCCGAACCTCAAACTACCACAATTCTGAATGTTCAAGGTGTGCCCGAAGGATAATGTTGTTCTTGAAAGTTGTCATGGTTGTTTCCAAATCCCAATACGAGTGGGTAAAAAACGGAGATGCGCCCTGCACCACTAGACCAGGCGATTTCTCCTTGTGACAGATCGGCAAGATGTTGTATACTATGAGCATGAAAGCAACAAGAAGAAATTTCATTCAGTCAATGGCCGCAGGTGGGGCGTATGCCGCGCTGCCGGGCGGAATCGCGTTTGCGGAGAATGCGGCGGCGGGTGGCACGCTGCCAGTTCCGACCGCGGCCCAGCGCAGGTGGGCGGACATGGAGCTCGGGATGTTCTTCCATTTCGACATCCCAGTATTCAAGCCAAACTGGAACTGGCGCAGCTTCAAGGACTTTCCCGATCCAAAGCTCTACAATCCCGCGAAGCTCGACACGGACCAGTGGATGGAGGCGGCGAAGGCCTACGGCGCGAAGTACGTCGTGCTCGTCGCGAAGCACTGTAGCGGGTTCCTCCAGTGGCAGAGCGATCTCTATCCGTATGGCCTTAAGCAGGCGTCATGGCGGAACGGAAAAGGCGACCTTGTGAAGGACTTCGTCGAGAGTGCCCGCAGGTACGGCCTTTTGCCCGGTCTTTACGCAAGCGTTTCCGGCAACGGATTCCTTGGCGTGGACAATCTTGGTCGTGTCTTTGTGAAAGGTTGCTGGCTGGGCGACCCCTCGCCCGAGTCGAAGAAACGGTACGCGAAGATATGCGAGAGGATGACCGAGGAACTCTGGAGCCGCTACGGAGAACTCTTCGAGATATGGTTCGACGGTGGCACGTTGGCTCCGTCGAAGGGAGGGCCCGACCTCCTCCCGATCATCGAGAAGTGCCAGCCTAATGCGCTTCTGTTCCAAGGCCCGCCCGAGGCGAAGAACCTCATTCGCTGGGTGGGCAACGAGCGCGGCGTGGCACCGTACCCGTGTTGGGCCACGGGAAGCGACGGCACGGCCGCCGACGGCACGAAGGAGATGAGGTTCAGCGGCAATCCCGACGGCGACAGGTGGATTCCCGGCGAGTGCGACGTCCCGCTCGGGCGCAACAGGTGGTTCTGCTACAACAAGGGGCCGAACTGGACGATGGACTATCTTATGAACATGTACGACCGTTCCGTGGGGCGCAACTGCAACCTCCTCCTCAACGCCGCGCCGCAGCCGGACGGCCTCATCCTCGAGAGCGAGATGAAGATCTACGCGGAGTTCGGGCGGCGCATCAAGGGACGCTACGCGAACAGACTCGCCGCAGCCGAAGGAGAAGGCGACTACCTTGAACTCGTGATTCCGAAGGATTCTGGTCCGGTGAACCAGGTGATCCTCGCAGAGCGCATCGAGCAGGGCGAACGCATCCGCAAGTTCGACCTGGAGGCACTTGTCGGCACGGAGTGGAAAAAGCTCTACTCCGGCACGTGCGTCGGACACAAGCACATCGTCCGCTTCGAGAAGGTCGCCGCCTCGCGCCTGCGACTCTCCGTCGCGGCCTCCGCCGCGAAGCCGCTCATCTGCGACTTTTCCGCATACTGCAACTGAAGCTTGTGAATCACAAGGCTTTGCAGGGTCGGCAGATATTTGGTATCATATATGCGCAACCGGCGGTTCGGAACTGCGCAGTTCCGAACTGAAACGTTCGGCAATGAAGAAAGGAAAGACCGGGAATGAAATTTTTTGACAGGCAAAAGGAAATCGCGAAGTTGAGGGAGATACGCGACAGGTCGCGCGACGGCGCTTGTTGGACAATCCTCACCGGGCGACGGCGCGTGGGCAAGACATCTCTTGTGACGAACGCCTTTGGGGACGGACCTTATCTGTATCTTTTCGTTACCCGTTCCGCCGAAGCCGATCTCTGCGACGGTTTCAAGTCGCGCATAGAGGCGT
>JAFUDL010000009.1 GCA_017459225.1 Kiritimatiellia bacterium | reverse complement strand
GTCGATCGACATTCCAAAGGAGCTTGCGTCGATCGACGCATGGATCGACACGCTGAAGAACGCGGAGGCCGCGCGATGAAGAATATCCTGAAGATGCTTGTGGCGGCCGTGACGCTGGGATGCGTAACCGCCGCGTTCTTTGGCGCGCCCACCGGTCTTGCGTGCCGCATCCAGCCTGCCGCGACGGTGACGTTCCTCGTGGTGCTGCTTCTCACGCCGATCGTGGGGAGGCTTTTCTGCGAGTGCTTATGTCCGCTCGGAATCATCCAGTCGCTCGTGAACTGGATGTTCCATGCCAAGACGAAGGTGCGGCGCGTCTGTACCCGCCTGCCCGAGACGAAGGCGCAGCGCGCGGTACGCTGGACGCTATTCGCGTTCGTGGCGCTGCTCGCCGCCACTGGGTTCGGGGCGGTTGGCTGGCTGGCCACGCCCTACTCCATCTACGGCAAGGCGCTTACGCTGTTCGTGCCAGGCGTAGTCCTTCTCGCCGTGGTGGTGGCGCTTGCGGCGATTGGAAGGGGACGCGTGTGGTGCAACTGGGTGTGCCCGGTTGGAACGCTCTTCTGCCTCTTGTCTAAGAAGAGCGTGTGCCGCCATTCGGTGGGCAAAGGATGTGGCAACTGCAGGGCGTGCTTTGAGGCGGGGAAAAACGGCTCTGGGGGCAACGCAAAATCGGATGTTGACGTTACGGATGGCGGCGTCACCCGGCGCGATGCGCTCAAGTGCGTGGCCGTGCTCGCCGCGGTGAAGGCGGCCGAGAAGACGACGGACGGCGGATTCGCGGATGTTTCGCTGCCTGGCGTACCGAAGCGCCCTGCGCCTGTTCTGCCGCCTGGCGCCGCGGACAGGATGGCATTCAACCTGAAGTGCGTCGCGTGCGGGCTCTGCATCGCGAACTGCCGCGGCAACTGCCTCAAGGCATCGACTAGCCTTGCGCGGTTCGGCCAGCCGGAGATGGACTTCCGGCGCGGCTATTGCCTGATCGGGTGCAGCTATGCGTGCGGAAAGGTGTGCCCTGCCGGAGCTATAGAGGTGATTCCGCGCCTTGAGCGCAAGAACGTGCACATGGGGCACGCGATCTGGAAAAAGGACCTTTGCATACGCACTTCAGAGGGAGTGTCGTGCACGGCATGCGCCAGGAAGTGTCCGGTGAAGGCGATCCACATCGTCGAGGGCTTTCCCGTGGTGGACAAGGGCGCCTGCATCGGATGCGGCGCGTGCGAACACGTCTGCCCGGCGCGCCCGGAGCCCGCGATATTCGTCAAGGGCTTCGAGCGTCAGCGGCGCGTGTGGCCGATTTCAGTGGATTTGCCTTGACGGCCTATGGCGCTTGACAGGAGCGGCGGGAAATAGTAAAATAACGGTAACAATCGCGAGGGGCATTCCTTTGCGAAGCGTGTTGGCGTTGTTTAAGTCAAAAATGGGAGAGTAAATGAAGATGAAGATTCTCGTTGGTTTTGCGGCGCTTGTCGCGTCGGCGGTGTGCGTGGCCGAAACCACGTACACGCCCGGCGATCCGAACTGGGGCACGGCGCTCACCGTGGTGAACGGCGACACCGTTGTGATCGACGGCGGCGAAGGTTCTGCATGGAGCGGCGCGGTGACGATCGCGTCGGGCGGTACGCTCAAGACGCGCGGAAAGCTCACAGTCGTCGGCGCATCGGCTCTCAACGCGGGCGGCTTCCTAGACGTCGAGACGGGTTCGGCCCAGCTGGCGTTTGGCAACGGTTCGGTTGCCGGCTCTGTGACGGTGCGCGCTGGGGCCGAGCTGAAGATGAACGCAAGCGAGGTGTTCAAGGGCGCGGCCACGACGGTGCTGCACGTCTATGGCACGCTCAACTGCCTTGGCACGAGACAGCGCATCGACAACTCGTCCTCCATCTACTTCCACGACGGCTCGACGATCATCGGCCCGGGCGACGGAAACGGCGGACTCGACTTCGGATGCACCACCGCCATAAACAGGATCATCGTGGACGGCGCGGTGACCATCGACACGCCCGTCAAGTCCCGCTCAGGCGGCAATCTCCAGGTTGCCTGCTGCGAGAACGCGCGCGTCCTCTTCAACGGCGGCTTCCTCTACGGCGGCGCAGCGAACGGCAAGGGCAACGTCACGCAGGTTGCGGCAACGGCGGCCGAGGGCAATGCGTCCGGCACGTGCGCGAACTCGGTGATCACCGTTGGCGCAAGCGACTTCCGGGGCAAGATAACGCTAATCTCAAAGGCCGTCTTCCTCGTCACAGGCGGTTCGTATCCGTATTCGATTGAGTCCACGGGCGACGAGGTGGAGGTCAACGTCGCCGAGACGACTCCGCAGGGCAGCCACTTCGTGGGCCTGCCGCCGCCGGTGGTCTCCGCCACGGCCGTGATGCGTCTGACGGGCGGCGGCTTTGTGGACCTCGGCACGACGACTCCCGCGCTTCCCATCATCTTCGACGGCGCCACGCTTTGCATGGCGGGCGGCGCGCCGATCGCGCTCGCGCCAGGCTCAGGCGTGGCGTCCGCCACGACGATCGGCGTCGACGGCCTCGCGCCGAACGCCACGGAGACAATCTTCACCGGCGCGGATGCTTCGTTTGATGTTTCGAAGCTCTCAGTGGTGGCGATGCACATGCGCACCAGCCTCTCCGATCCGGCAACAGTCGCGCTTTCCGGCGGCGACGTGACGGCGACTGTGGGCAACTATGACGCCAGCTCTTGGATCGAGCCATATCTGCGCAAGTCGGCGCTGCTGTGGCTCGACGCGTCTGACGCCGCGAACTTCATTTTCAAGGACGGCGAAGCCGGCACCGTCAAGACGTGGAAGGATTTGTCTGAATCCGGACGCAACGCAGTCGCATACGTGATTCCCTCGCACGACGCCAACTGGGGCTCGTTCGGAGTCGCCGACGGCGTTCCCGCCTATCTGATGGGCGAAGTCAACAGCGGCATCGACCTTGCCTACACGCGCATGGAGACGATCCGCTCCGCGTTTTTCGTGATGTCTATTCGCCTCGACATGAGGGCGTTCTGGCTGGGCGACACCTCCGTCTATGACTTCCATCGCGGCTCTGCCGGTCAGTACTCCTACACGGGAGGGGCAAATCCAAACAACTCCTGGTACCTGGCAGGCGAGAAGATCGCGGACACCAAAAACACGGCCGTGCCAACCGACCGCCGCGTGTATTCTGTCGTGACTGCCGCGAACGGCAGGTCAGACCGTCTCACCTGCGACCGCAACTGCACAGATAACGGCATTGCCTACGACCGCCATGCCGGACGCGAACTCTCCGAGCTGATCGTGCTGCCGGACGCTCTCTCCGACGCAGACCGTCAGGCGATCGAGGCCCATCTCGCCGCGAAGTGGATGGGATCTAATCCCTCTGCGGCGCTCGCGAACCCCAGCGTCTACACGTTCGGCGGCGAGTTCACCGTCGAGGGCGACTTCAGCGCCTCCAAGAGTCTCGTGTTTCTGGACGGGTCGTCACTGGAGGTGACAAGCCCAATCTCCAGCGGAGCGATGGTGAAGACCGCCGGCACGGTGACCCTCCCCTCCGGCCCGCTGCCCGTGACGGTTGACGCGCGTCTGCTTCCGCCCGGCACATACACTGTTCTCGAGGCTGCAGGCGGAATCACGTCGCCCAGCCAGTTCTCCGCCGCCGCAACGGTCGCGTTCGGCGCGAGTGCCACGTTCGCCGTCTCGGACGGCAAACTCACGATGACGGTCGTCTCTAGCTCCGCCGCGACGAGCCAGACGTGGCGCCCCGCAAGTTCCGCCGACCTCGGCTGGAACGCGACGAGCGTGAACTGGCTGCTCGACAGCGGCACGCCGAGCGCATTCGTCTCGTACATCACGACGATATTCGACGGCGGCGACACGGTCGGCAACGACGTGGTTGTTGAAGGCGAGCACGTCGTGGGTCCGCTGAACGTCGTCGGCGCGAAGGACTACACGTTCAAGGGCGACGGCGTCCTTCTCGGCACTTCGCCGATCACGCTTGGCGGCACCGGCACGATCACGCTCGACGGCGCAAGCGTGGGCGACCAGGACATCGTGATCACGGACGGCCAGAAGGTCGTGCTTGGCGTGAACGCGGCCGAGAACTCGCTCGGCACAGACACCAGCGCCGGCGGAGGCACTGTGACGATCAGGAACGGCGGCCAGTTCAACGCCAACTCCACCGAGACGGCGGGCAACAACAGCGCGGCGCGCTTCGAGATAACGCAGCACAAGACGTTCGTGATCTCGGGTGACGGTCCCGACGGACGCGGAGCGTTCGTAAACGACGCCCTTGACGGACGCACCGTGCACAATGCGGCGTGGGGTCCGGTTCTGAGGCGCATCGAGCTTGCGGACGATGCGACCATCGGCGGCAACGACCGCTTCGACGTGCGCGTGCGCGCGGGCACCACGACTTCAACAACGCCCGGCATCTACGGCCCCGGCAAGAAGCTCACGATCAAGAACACGGGATACTTCGGCCTCATAAGCCAGCCGATCGAAGTGGAGAGCGTGACGATAACGGACGGCGGCGTGCTGCGTCCAGAGGCCGTGGCGGAAACGCAGTTCGTCATTCCCGGCGGCATCACGCTCGACAACGGCATCCTGCACGGCTGGGGCTCCACGTTCCCCGCCACGGTGCCAATTCGCGTGGGCGCAGGCGGGGGCACGATCTTCGCCGACTCCGGCACATCCACAATCAAAGGGCCTATTGACGTGCCTGCAAACACGGCGCTTGCGTTCTCCGGCGGAAGCGCGACAATCTACTATGCCGGCGGCGTCGACGTCAAGGGCTCGTTGAGCGTGAACGCAGGAACCCATATCCTCGCCGGCCCGACGCAGCTCGCCTCCATGCCGTCGCTGACGGGCGGCGGGCTCTACATCGGAAGCGGGTTCTCGAAGAGCAGCTTCGAGCTGGAGCATGCAGCCGGATCTTCGGGCTTCTTCACAGGCAGCACCGCGCCGACATTCGACACCGTGAGCATCACGGCCACGGGCGGTGCGGTCGATTTCCGTCCGCAGGCTGCGGGCATCCTAGACGTACCCGGCATTGTGACCGTGAACCAGACCGCAGGCACCACATACATGTACGGTCCAAACGCCAACGCCGAATACGGCATTGCGCTTCAGCTCATGGGTTCGGTGAACAACTTCTCGATCGGCCTCCAGTCGAGCCGTCCCGGAACGCTGGAGCTCAAGGAGGGAACTGACCTTTCGACGAAGGAGCTGTGGACGGGCAACGGCGGTTCGGGTCCGTCGGCCGGACGCCTGATCATCGACCATGGCGCGAAGGTGAGTGTTACGACGGACAGCCTGCGCAACGGCCACTGGAGCGGAACGCCGGGAACGGTATCCGTCCACAAGATGGAGATCTCTGGCGAGCTGGACGCTTCGCCTGCCATCCTGTACGACGCCTACGATTCCCCGCGCGCAGAGGTGATTCTGAAGGAGGGCGGCCTTCTGAAGGTGAAGGGCATCACCATGGACTATCGCGACAATGCGGAGAGCATCAACACGTGGTACTACGGCAACGGCGTGGGCGCGGGCGAGGGACATTACCTGTTCGTCATGGAGGGCGGACGCCTCGAGATGGGGGCGAGCGGCTTCAACGGCTCGCGCGTGCCGGGCATGATGACGATCGACCTCAGGAACGGCGAACTGGCCAACGGCAGCAACGACTGGGGCTGCTCCTACGGCTGCCCTGTGTTCTTCGGATACGACAAGAAGGGCGGCAAGGTGACGTTCGACATGGGCGAGCGCCTGGTGAACTGGAACCAGGGCCTCTCGGGCGCAAGCGACCTCACGATCAAGGGCGCGGGCACGTTCGCCGGCCTGAAGGTGGGCGACAATATGCAGGGCGCCATGCTCGGCAGGCTCACGGTGGAGAACGCCGGCGACAACGATCTGAGGGTCACTTCCGCGTTCGCCGGCGGCCTCACGCTAGCCTCCGGCACAAGAGCCCAGGTGGCGAAGTACTCGAAGGAACTCTATCCATTCGCGGCCGCCAGCTACAAGATCGACGCGACCGTGGAGACGGCATGGAGCTATCCGTTCGCGGCGAGCGGGTTCTGGGACGTCATCAACAAATATGCGAATCCCAACATGATCCGCAGCTTCACGACTCTTGCGGGACGCGGCGAGTTCTACGTGCCTGCGGAGAAGGCCGGCGTGTGGACGTTCGCGGGCTGCTACGACGACTGGGTGCGCTTCGACGTGGACGGCGTGCAGGTCTGCAAGAGCAGCGGCAAATGCGCAGTGGCGCGCGGAACGGTGGATCTCGCGGAGGGATGGCACAAGTTCACCCTCGCGTTTGAGGACTGCACAGGCGCCTGCGGCCCGAACAACACGGGCTGGAGGGACAGGCTGATGTCGTTCGGATTCGTGGTGGGCGAATCGACTTCCACAAGCGGCAACGACTACCTTAAGTTCGAGCCGGGAACGTCGCTTGGCAACGGCCTGACGCTGCAGATGCGCCCGATCTACAACGCCTGCGTGTGGAACTGGCAGAACGGAAACGGCAGCTGGGACACAACGGAGAACTGGGCGCACATCAAGTGCATCGACTCCGTCGCCCCAATGCACAAGCACAGCGGCCTCAGCGACGCCAGCAGCTGGTCGTCGTACTTCTCGGGCAAGGCCAGTAAGTTCGAGGGCTGGTTCAAGGTCGAGAACGGCAAGGAGGGCGAATGGACGTTCAAGATGGGCTACGACGACAACAAGCTGCTCAAGATCGACGGCGAAGAGCTGATCCGCGACACGTCCTGGACGGCGACTCCCACGGGCAAGAAGACTCTCGACGTGGGCTGGCACCGCTGGGAGGCGCGCGTGCAGGACGGCAGCGGCGGATGGGGCCCGAGCGCGGCCAACAACGGCAACACGCTCAGCTTCATCGCTCCCGGCGAGATTGAGAAGCAGTGGAACGAGACGAATCTGGTGCTTGCGGCCATCTTGGGCGACATCGCGGTGATCGAGCCCACCGGCATCTACAAGGAGCTCGATCTCGGCGAGGGTTCTTCGCTCACGTCCTCCGGCGAGGTGGCGATGCCGATCTTCGGAGTGCTGAAGGGCACAGGCGAGCTGACAGGCGCGTTCGAGTTCGCGGGCGACGCGAACGGCTGGGAGGTGACTGGCGTCGACAACAGGCGCGAGCTGGATAGGGCTGTCTTCTCCGACCCGGCCGCGTCTACGTTCCGCGGCCTGAAGGCGCTGAAGGCCACGTTCAACGCGCGCCCGAAGTGCGCGTCGTACATCCTCACGGGCGTAGTCTCCGGCCTTGCGCCGGCCGACGTGGCGGGCGTGGCGGTGACCGTGACCGATGGCGAGAAGGACTATTCCGACAAGTTCCTTCTCACGGTCGAGGGCGGCCGTCTAGTGCTGAAGAACAGCAACCCCGGCGGCACGATCTTCTACCTGCGCTGATGCGGGCTTGGTCGCGTCCCGCCGAGCCGCCGCAAATCCCGTTTTCCCGTGTAGGGAAGTCAAACCCTCCGTGTAGGGAGAGCGCTCCCCCCGTGTAGGGAGACGGCACCCTCCGTGTAGGGAGCTCGCATCCCCCGTGTAGGGAGCAGCTCACTTGCCAACTTGCCAACTTGTCTACCTGCTCCTTGAACTGCTTCGTCGTCTTGATCTTGCTCATTGATTGAACCTTTCTTGTTGTTGGCTCCAGCGCCTCGTGAAAACTATTCACTATTCACTGTAACCTGTTCGTTGAAAGAGCGGGGCGCTCTCGCTCTGGAACCTCTCCCGAATCGCGCGCCCCCCTCATGTCTCAAGCGGGGATTTTTCGCGTTCCGTAAATTGCCGGATGCCGAAGATGAAGGCGGGTGTGCTTCAGGTCGTGCCCGAGCGCGATCCGCGCATCCTTTTTGACAAAGTGGTGTCGTACTATTTCCGCAATGGTTTCCCGATCCCTATTTCGGCTAAGGAATTCCAGGAAGGGCTGCTGACTCGGTTCACGGAGGACGACGGGATGTTCTTCCTCCCGGAGTAGCATGCCGAATATCTCAAGCAGAAGGCGAAGGCAACAAAGCTCGTCCAGGCCGAACTCTTCGTGAGCGACGAGTCGAGCGCGATTGCATGGCTTCGCCAGAAGCTCAAGGAAAAGCCGCAGAAGATGCAGACGATCCAGCCGGAGTTCATGCAGCAGATACAGGCTTGGAACAAGTACGAACAGGAACTTGAGCTGCGAGTGCTTCTGGAGCAGAACTTCCTCTGCTACGACGGACGCGGTTCGGTGCCGAATCCAATCCATACTTATCTCTCTACCCAGTATCATGAGCTTCGCAATCTCAAAGACGAAGATCCTGCGCTCAAGGCGAAGGCGAAGGATCTTTGGTATGTGCCGAATCCCAAGGATGCGGCTGAAGTCGAGAAGATGCGCGAAAGAGCGCTCTTGAAGGAATACGAGACCTATAAGACCGAGAAGAAGATCAAGACTCCACGGCTTGAGGCGCTCCGTCTCGGCTTCCAGAAGAGCTACGAGGCGCACGACTATGCGACTATCGTGGCAATCGCCAAGAAGATTCCGTCCGATGTCGTTGAGACGGACGAGAAGCTTCTCCGCTACTTCGATCGGGCGCAGTTGCAACTAGATGATTAGGCTTGAAAAGGTGTAGATAATGATGTCGCAATATCCTTGAAAAGGTGTAGATGGCGTTGACGGCATTGGGTATTTTTTGGTATAATACGCCTTGAAAGGTTGAGACATGAAGCGAAAAATCTATGAAAAAATGCTTGAATGGAAGCAAAAAAGCGCGGGTAAAACGGCGCTTTTGATTGATGGCGCTCGCCGAGTCGGGAAAAGCTGGATTGTCGAGGAATTCGGAAGGAATGAGTATGCGTCTTGTTTAATTATCGACTTTGCGCATATACCGACTAAGGTAAAGCGGATTTTCAACGAGTATGTCAATGATCTTGATGAACTTTTCCTTCTTTTGTCGTCTGTATATCACGTCAATTTGGTGCGAGGGAATTCGCTGGTCGTTTTTGATGAAGTCCAGCGTTTCCCCAAGGCGCGTGAGGCGATCAAGTATCTAGTCAAGGACGGTCGTTACCACTACATTGAGACGGGGTCACTCATCTCGATCAGGAAGAACGTGCAGAATATCGTCATTCCATCGGAGGAGAGGCATCTCAAGATGTATCCAATGGATTTCGAAGAGTTTGTCTGGGCGACTGGCAAGACAGGGATAATTCCGCTCATTGAAAAGCGTTTTTCCGAATTGAAACCCCTCGGTGCAGATATGCATCGGCAGTGTATGGACATCTTTCGGCAGTATATGGTCGTGGGTGGAATGCCGCAAGCTGTACAGGCCTTTGTGGAGACCGGCAGCTTGTCGGAGGTGGATGCCGTAAAACGCGACAT